>JANNAZ010000166.1:0-9600 GCA_031384895.1 Cyclobacteriaceae bacterium
CGCCACCATCTGCAGGCAGGTGGGCCCACAATCCATTTGGTCCAGTTGCTTATAATGCCGAAATCCCATAATCTCTTGAAGAAATTGAATTTACTCCTGATTTTGAGCAATGCATAGGAGATAGTCCCAGCCTAGGTGGACATCAGGAGTAATGTTTCGGTTGAAACTTCATGAAAATTTCAGATTTATTGAGGTTGGTCTTCGCTATCGAACAGGCAATTTCCAATACCCCCCCCCCATTCTGGAGGAGGTTAATTCTGCCAAGTTGCAATTTATTCCCTCTAATGATAAACCTTAAGCAAGTAAGCTTTTCTCTTTAGGGGGAATTTTGTCAGTATTAGAAATTCTCGGGTCACCAACAAGACAAGTACGCCACATGATCCCATGGAACTTAGAATAGGCAATGAAGAATGAAAAGTGTTCATCAACTGACGCCCCTTTTACATTTTGTCTTTGATATTTTCCATTTTTCTTCAAAAGGAATAGCCAGTAGCATCAACGCAAACCCTCAATAAATAAGCTGCGAGTTGGTGGTGACTCCGAAACGGGAACAACAACCGGCAGGGGTGGAGGGCCGTAGCCTGAAAGGGTCTCACCTGACATACTTTTCAATTACTGGCTTCATTTCCAGGTAGGGTTGCAAGGGGTTCCCATTTGGGGGGACCGGCCCTCCGGTTTTTACATATCGCAAAATGCCCTCCCCATCAATCACCATATTCATTGGCCATCCACCCATCAGGCAATATCGTCTCTGGAGTTCTTCGGAAGATAGGGCATGAGCATAGGCATATTCATGCTTCGAGTTGAAGCGCATGACTTCGTCACGGTCATTCCTTGCTATGGCCAGGAAGGAAACATTCTTATCGGTAAATTCTTTCACTAGTTTATTCAATCCCGGCAACTCATACACGCAGGGCTCACAGGTGGTAAACCAGAAACTCAGCACGACAATTTTGTCGCGGTGTTCCTCCAATGAAAATCCCATGCCGTCAAGTGTTTCAACCGCAAACGTGGGGGTCTTGCATCCAACCAATCCCTGAAGGATCCGATGGTTCATTTCAATCATTTCCAGTACCTCCGGGTCATTTGAACTCTGGGTAGGCTTCCTGGACCTGTCAAATTGAATCCAGCATTGATCAAAACAATTGGACTGACCAAATACAAAATTGGCATATATGCAGCATAGCGTTAACAATACGAACTTGAAAGAGCCGGTATTCGCCATAAATAGCAAGAATCTTTTGTTTGATCCGAGTTCTCAAAATTAGCGACGTCGCTAACTTACCAAGGGTTTCTGGCCAATCTGCAAGCCTCAGCAATACTTTTTGACTATTCAGCAAGCGATAAGCAATACTTTCTGGCTACTTGCCAATACTTAGCAAGCATTTCTCGCTACTTAGCAATACTTAGGCAAGCATTTCTGGCCAATCAGCAAGCCTTACCAATACTTTCTGGGTACTTAGCAATACTTAGCAAGCCTTTCTGGCTACTTAGCAATACTTAGCAAGCATTTCTGGCTAATCAGCAAGCCTTAGCAAGCCTTTCTGGCTATTTAGCAATACTTAGCAATAGCTCAGCAATACTTAGCAAGCCTTTTTGAATACTTAGCAATCATTTGCAATACCTTCTGAATACTTGGCAAGCCTTAGCAAGCCCTTTGTGGCTAATCAAGGGTTTTGGCAGCACCCGCCATAAGCTAACAGCTAACAGCCAAAAGCCGCGCTGTGGGAACTTGAAGAATGTCCAAGGCTTCGGCGGACGCGAAAAGTGAGCATCTAAGGCAATGAATGACTCTTGCTCCTCTAGGCCTCCCCCATCGTACCCCCGAAGTTCATCGGGAATTTGGGCAGCTCGTCGGTACGCTTGATTGGGCCAAAAGACGCCTCGTATTTCTCGATATTGTCCTTTAGCGCAGACAAAAGCCGTTTGGCGTGCTCCGGGGTGATCACAATCCGGGCTTTCACCTTGGCCTTGGGAACACCCGGCATAAGGCGAATAAAGTCGATCACAAACTCGCTATTGGAATGGGCAATCATGGCCAGGTTTGAATACACTCCTTCCGCAATTTCCTCGCTTAACTCGATGTTAATCTGGTTCTGCTGCGGGGGCTGTTTCTTGTCTTCTGCCATATTATTTGGTGATATGTGCTATAGTGATTTGGTGATCGGGCCAAATCACCCAATCACCAAATCATTAAATCACTGTATGGGCTGTACTTCCTTCTCTTTGCGGGGAACAGCGGGTGCGGAAGTGGCTTCAACCATTTTCTCGTACTCCTCCTCTGAACCAACCAGCAGATCATTGAAGATGCGCTGTCCGGTACCGGCCGGGATCAAATGACCCACGATTACGTTCTCTTTTAAGCCGGCCAGATGGTCAGACTTTCCGCGGATTGCAGCTTCGCTCAACACCTTGGTGGTCTCCTGGAAGGAAGCGGCCGAGAGCCAGCTTTCCGTCTTCAGAGAGGCCTGCGTAATACCTTGCAGGGTCGGCATAGAAACTGCTGCCATGGCATCGCGAACCTCTGCGACACGCTGATCTTTGCGCTTCAGGGAAGAATTCTCGTCGCGCAATTCACGGGCTGAAATAATCATACCCGGCTTGAGCTTTTGTGAATCACCGCCGTCGAGAACAACTTTCTTGTCGAGTACCAAATCGTTCACTTCACGGAACTCCAATTTGTCGACGTACTCACCTTGCAAGAAACTTGTATCCCCACTGTCGACGATAGCCACTTTCTGCATCATCTGGCTGACGATACACTCAATGTGCTTGTCGTTGATCTTCACACCCTGCAAACGATACACTTCCTGGATTTCATTTACTAAATACTCTTGCACCGCCGTCGGGCCTTTGATGGAAAGGATATCGGAGGGTGTAATGGCTCCATCGGAAAGTGGTTGACCCGCTTTAACGAAGTCATTGTCTTGAACCAGGATGTGCTTCGAGAGTGGCACCAGGTACCTCTTCTGTATGCCATCACGTGATTCAATAAAGATTTCACGGTTACCACGCTTGATCCCACCATAGGTCACCACGCCGTCGATTTCACTCACAACGGCAGGGTTAGACGGATTGCGGGCTTCAAACAATTCAGTTACACGGGGCAGACCACCGGTAATGTCGCGAGACTTGCCCACGGCACGCGGAATCTTCACCATCACTTGTCCGGCCTTGATTTGCTCTTTCGCATCAACGGCAAGGTGAGCGCCAACAGGGATGTTATATCCTTTTGTTTCTGTCTTTCCTTTGACGAGGATGGCCGGGTTCTTCGTCTTGTCACGAGTTTCCGTAATCACTTTTTCACGGTGGCCGGTTTGCTCATCAGACTCCTCCTTGAACGTGATCCCCTCAATAATGGCTTCGTATTCAATCTCTCCATCGAACTCCGACAAAATTACGGCGTTATATGGATCCCAGTTACACAGCTCATCGCCCTTCTCCACTTTTTGACCGTCCTTCACATGAAGGAAAGCCCCGTAAGGAACGTTGTTGGTAATGAGCACTCGGTTTTTCTCTTTTTCAATGATCCGAATTTCACCGGTGCGGCCCATGACCACTTTTGCTTTTGCGCCGTCCTTCTCGATGTCAATCGTGCGAATTCCTTCGAACTCTATGGTACCCGTAAACTTTGCTTTGATGCTTGCCTCGGTAGCAATATTTGACGCCGCCCCCCCTACGTGGAAGGTACGAAGTGTAAGCTGTGTTCCAGGCTCGCCTATCGACTGTGCGGCAATTACGCCTACGGCTTCACCTGCCTGGACCATCCGTCCGGTAGCCAGGTTACGACCATAACAATTTCCGCATCCGCCGACTTTTGATTCGCAAGTAAGAATAGATCGAATCTCGACCTCCTCAATACTTGTCTCATCGATTTGCTTTGCGATTTCATCTGTAATCTCGCCACCGGCGGCACAAATGAGCTCGTCGCTAATCGGATCATAGATGTCATGCACAGATACCCTTCCAAGGATACGCTCGGAAAGTGGCTCTACGATATCTTCGTTGTCTTTAAGAGCAGTTACTTTTAGTCCGCGCAAGGTGCCGCAATCTTCTTCGGTGATTACCAGATCTTGAGCGACATCCACCAGACGACGCGTCAGGTATCCTGCATCCGCCGTCTTTAACGCTGTGTCTGCAAGGCCTTTCCGCGCACCGTGCGTAGAGATAAAGTACTCCAATACATCCAATCCTTCTTTGAAGTTGGACAGAATGGGATTTTCAATAATTGATCCTACGGATCCGGCCAGGTTCTTCTGTGGCTTGGCCATCAGACCGCGCATACCGCCCAACTGGCGAATCTGCTCGCGCGAACCTCTTGCGCCGGAGTGCATCATCATATAGATGGAGTTGAATCCACCCTGATCTTCTTCCAATTGCTTCATCAGCGTGTTGGTAAGCAGCGTATTCGTCCGTGTCCAAATATCAATTACCTGGTTGTACCGCTCGTTGTCGGTAATCAGACCCATCATGTAGTTATTCCACACGCCATCTACTTCCTTCTGGGCCGCATTGACCAGCTTCTCTTTTTCAGCAGGAATCTTTACATCATCCAAACCAATAGAGAGGCCACCGCGGTAAGCCATTTGGAACCCCAGCTCCTTTATTTCATCGAGGAACTTTGCTGCCTTGGCCAGGCCGGCTGCCTTGTATATATCGGCAATGATGGTCTGAAGCTTCTTCTTCGTGAGAAGTTCATCCACAAATCCAACTTCTTCCGGCACAACCTGGTTGAAAACCACACGTCCTGTAACGGTCTCCAATATTTTGGTTGAGATCTCGCCTGTTTTCTTGTCTTTAACTTTTACACGTACTTTAACGGTCGCATGCTTTGAAAGCTTGCGTTCGTTGTAGGCGATGATGACCTCTTCTGGGGAATAGTAGGTTCTTCCTTCGCCCAATTCTCCCTTACGTCCTTTCGTCAGGTAATACAATCCCAATACCATGTCCTGAGAAGGAACTGTTATCGGCGCTCCATTAGAGGGGTTAAGGATATTATGTGACGACAACATCAGGATTGACGCTTCCATGATGGCTTCCTGCCCCAAGGGCACGTGAACGGCCATTTGGTCACCGTCAAAGTCTGCGTTAAAAGCCGTGCACACCAGCGGGTGAAGCTGGATTGCTTTTCCTTCGATCAATTTCGGCTGGAATGCTTGAATGCCCAGGCGGTGAAGCGTTGGGGCGCGGTTAAGAAGAACAGGGTGTCCTTTCAACACATTCTCAAGGATATCCCAAACGACAGGGTCCTTGCGATCTACAATTTTCTTTGCTGACTTAACTGTCTTCACAATTCCGCGCTCGATAAGCTTGCGGATAATAAACGGCTTGAATAACTCGGCAGCCATGTCTTTAGGAAGACCGCACTCGTGCAGTTTCAGTTCAGGACCAACCACGATTACAGAACGTCCGGAGTAGTCTACTCTCTTTCCTAACAAGTTTTGACGGAAGCGGCCTTGCTTTCCTTTCAGCATGTCGCTGAGAGACTTCAGTGCCCTATTTCCTTCGGAGCGAACTGCGTTAACTTTTCTTGAGTTGTCAAATAACGAATCGACAGCCTCTTGAAGCATCCTCTTTTCGTTGCGGAGAATCACTTCAGGTGCTTTGATATCAATCAGTCGCTTTAAGCGATTGTTGCGGATAATTACTCTTCGGTAGAGGTCATTCAAATCGGAGGTAGCAAAACGGCCACCATCCAGCGGCACAAGTGGTCGAAGTTCAGGAGGAATCACGGGGACCATCTTGATGATCATCCACTGCGGTCTGTTTTCAACGCGCGTATTGGCTTCACGGAATGCTTCTACTACTTTCAGGCGCTTTAGTGCCTCCGCTTTACGCTGCTGCGAGGTATCTGTGGCTGCCTGATGACGAAGTTCGTAGGACAATTCATCCAACTTCACACGGCTCAGCAGCATCTCGAGCGCATCGGCTCCCATCTTCGCAATGAATTTGCGAGGATCGTTGTCATCGAGCATTTGATTCTCGCGTGGCAGCTTATCAACGATGTCGAGGTATTCCTCTTCGGTCAGAAAATCGAGGCGACTGATGCCTTCCTCTTCCTTGATACCGGGTTGAATAACAGCATAGCGTTCGTAATAAATAATCTGATCAAGCTTCTTAGTAGGCAAGCCGAGCAAATAACCAATCTTATTCGGTAGGGAACGGAAATACCAGATGTGCGCTACGGGAGTTACCAATTCGATATGTCCCATGCGCTCTCTACGCACTTTCTTTTCAGTCACCTCCACGCCACATCGGTCGCAGATAATGCCTTTGTAACGAATGCGCTTATATTTTCCGCAATGACACTCCCAATCTTTCACAGGACCGAAGATGCGCTCACAGAATAACCCTCCCATTTCCGGCTTATAAGTCCGGTAGTTAATTGTTTCTGGTTGCGTCACCTCACCGTGCGAACTCTCCAGGATTGATTCCGGGGAAGCCAGGCTGATCGTGATTTTTGAGAAATCGTTGTTAATCTTTCTATTTTTTCTGAATGACATACTCGTTTTTGTTCAGTCGTCAATTACCAGTTTCAAAAATATGCTTAGTCCATTGTGATCTCCAGCGCAAGGCCCCGGAGTTCATGCACCAATACATTGAATGACTCGGGAATATTCGGCTTGCGCATATTCTCGCCTTTCACGATTGATTCATAGGCCTTCGCACGGCCGATCACATCATCCGACTTAATCGTCAGAATCTCTTGCAGGATATGCGATGCGCCAAAGGCCTCAATCGCCCAAACTTCCATCTCGCCAAAGCGCTGACCACCGAACTGAGCTTTACCACCCAGGGGCTGCTGCGTAATGAGTGAGTACGGTCCGATCGAACGGGCGTGCATCTTATCATCTACCAGGTGACCCAGTTTCAGCATGTAGGCCATCCCCACAGTAACCGATTGGTCAAAGATCTCTCCGGTAAGTCCATCATAGAGGTAGGTTCTTCCAAATTCCGGAAGTCCGGCTTCCTTCAATTCGGCAGACACGTCCTCCAGGCTAGCACCGTCAAAAATCGGAGTGGCATACTTGCGGCCAAGTTTCTTGCCAGCCCATGCCAACACGGTTTCATATATCTGGCCCAGGTTCATACGAGAAGGCACACCAAGCGGGTTAAGACAAATGTCCACCGGTGTCCCATCCAGAAGGAACGGCATGTCTTCATCGCGCACAATTTTCGCGACAACACCCTTGTTCCCGTGACGGCCGGCCATTTTGTCTCCTACCTTGAGCTTACGCTTCTTGGCGATATATACTTTTGCCAATTGCACGATTCCAGCGGGTAATTCATCACCTACTTCGAGGGTAAATCGCTCACGCTTGAATTCTCCGGCGATGTTGTTCCGCTTGTTGAGGTAGTTCTTGACGATCTCTGTGATCATTTCATTTGTATCCTCATCCGTTGTCCATGATTCCAGGCTTACGTCTGCAATCAAGTTGACTTCTTCGGCAACATTGTAATTGCTTTCGTCGCGGTAGATGTTCTTGTCGGGGAACAAATTGCTTTCAATCACCTTTCCGGAAAATTTCACTCCTTTGCTGACGAGCTCATCACCAAACTTATGCTTCACACCCTGGCTGGTTTTGCCCGTCAGGATGGAGGTCAGTTTCTTGATCATCTCATTTCGCAACTCAACCAATGCTTTGCTGTAGCGGCTCTTCAATCCTTCCAACTCTTTCTTCGATTTGGTACGGATATCCTTGTCACGCTTGGGCCTTGAGAAGAGTTTGGTTTCAATAACAACGCCCTTCAGGGATGGGGGCGCCTTCATGGAAGCGTCTTTCACATCACCGGCCTTGTCTCCGAAGATAGCGCGGAGCAGTTTCTCTTCTGGTGTCGGATCTGTTTCTCCTTTGGGCGTGATCTTACCGATAAGGATATCCCCTTCGCGAACTTCTGCGCCGATGCGGATGATTCCATTCTCATCGAGGTGCTTTACGGCTTCCTCGCTTACATTGGGTATCTCCGACGTAAACTCTTCTTCGCCGCGTTTGGTATCTCGCACTTCGAGTTCGAATTCTTCTACGTGAATAGACGTGTAGATATCCTCCTGAACGACGCGTTCAGAAATAACAATAGCATCTTCAAAATTGTATCCCTGCCATGGCATGTAGGCCACCAGCAAGTTACGTCCCAACGCCAATTCTCCGTTTTCGGTAGCATAGCCCTGGCATAACGGCTGACCCTTCTCCACCTTCTGTCCTTTTTTAACAAGGGGAGTAAGGTTGATGCAGGTGTCCTGATTTGTTCTTCTGAACTTGATCAGGGTATAGGATTTATATGCATCATCGAACCGGACAAGCTGCTGCTCTTCCGACACGTCGTACTTAATTGTAATCTTCTTTGCGTCAACATAATCAACCACGCCATTACCTTCAGCGAGGAGCAGCGATCGGGAATCCAACGCGATCCGTCCCTCAAGGCCGGTGCCCACAATCGGCGCTTCGGGCCGCATGAGTGGTACCGCCTGACGTTGCATGTTCGAACCCATCAGGGCGCGGTTAGCATCATCGTGCTCAAGGAAAGGAATCAAGGATGCCGCGATCGAAACGATCTGGTTCGGCGCCACATCCATGTACCGCACTTCTTTGGGTTCCACCACCGGAAAATCTCCTTCGAAGCGGGCTTTTACTTTCTCTGCAACGAACTCGCCGTTAGGCTTCAGGCGAGCATTTGCCTGTGCGATGTTGTGTGTATCTTCTTCTTCTGCAGTCAGGAAGATGATGTCCTTCGTCTTGACTTTGCCGTTATCCACCTTTCGGTAAGGAGTTTCAATAAAGCCCATCTTGTTCACTTTTGCATGAACGCAAAGCGAGGAGATCAAACCAATGTTTGGTCCTTCGGGTGTCTCAATTGTACAAAGGCGTCCGTAATGAGTGTAGTGCACGTCGCGAACCTCAAAACCGGCGCGTTCGCGAGAGAGACCTCCTGGCCCGAGTGCAGACATCCTACGCTTGTGCGTGATTTCTGCCAGCGGGTTAGTCTGGTCCATAAACTGCGAAAGCTGGTTGGTACCAAAGAACGAATTGATGACGGAAGATAAGGTCCGTGCATTGATCAGGTCAACAGGCTTAAAGTCCTCGTTATCGCGGACATTCATCCGCTCCTTGATTGTGCGGGCCATGCGGGCCAGTCCAACACCAAACTGTGTGTACAATTGCTCACCTACTGTGCGAACACGTCGGTTGCTCAAGTGGTCAATGTCATCGACAAGGGCCTTGGAGTTCACCAGGCCAATCAAATATTTTACAATAAGGATAATATCCTGCGTCGTGAGAACGCGCTGATCCGCACTTAACTCGAGGCCGAGTTTTTTGTTGATCCGATAGCGTCCTACTTCGCCCAGGTCATATCGCTTTTCACTGAAAAACAGGCTTTGGATAATATCCCGGGCTGTTTGCTCATCCGGGGCTTCCGTATTCCTAAGTTGACGGTAGATTTGCTCAACCGCTTCTTTTTCGGAGTTGGAGTTGTCCTTAGCCAACGTATTGAAGATGATGTGGTAGTCTGTAATATTGACATCATCACGGTGAAGGATAACTGATTTCACGCCACTCTCGATGATCGTGTCAACGTCCTCGGCTGTTAGGATGTGATCAC
>JANNAZ010000173.1:0-3116 GCA_031384895.1 Cyclobacteriaceae bacterium
CAGCGCCCGTTGGTTCACATCGTGCTGATATTGGCCGACGCCGATCGCTTTGGGATCGATCTTGACCAGCTCAGCCAGCGGGTCTTGTAGCCGCCTGGCGATGGAAACAGCGCCACGTAGGCTGACATCCAGCTGAGGAAACTCGGCAGCGGCGAAAGCCGACGCTGAATAGACCGAGGCGCCGGCTTCGCTGACTACGATCTTAGCCACTTTGTGTTCCGGCTTCTGCGCCACAACTAGCTTGATCACCTCAATAGCCAGCTTGTCGGTCTCCCGACTTCCCGTACCATTACCGATCGAGATCAATTCGACGCCATGCTGCACAACCAGCCGTGCCAGCGTCGCCAACGATCCCTGCCAGTCATTGCGCGGCTGGAGCGGATAAATGGTCGTGGTTTCCAGCAGCTTGCCGGTCGCATCGACCACCGCCACCTTGCAGCCCGTGCGGATGCCGGGATCGAGGCCAAGTACAGCCTTCGGACCAGCAGGCGCCGCCAACAGCAGCTCGTGCAGATTGCGGCCGAAAATCTTGATCGCCTCCGCTTCCGCTGCTTCGCGCAACTGCACCAGCAATTCCACCGAAAGATGAAGATGGACCTTGCCTCTCCATGTCCAATCGCAGACGCCCATGAGCCATTTGTCCCCGCGGCGGCCACGGTCTTCGATGCCGACATGCGCCGCAATCGTCATGACACAGGGATGCGGCACGACAGCTTCAAGTGCCTCGCCCAGGCTCAGGTCAATTTTCAATACACCCAGCGTACGGCCACGGAACAAGGCCAGCGCGCGATGTGAGGGAATGGTGCGGATCGTTTCCGAGTAGGTATAATAATCGCGGAACTTTTCGTCTTGAGCTGTTTCCTTGCCCTTCATCACGCTGGACGTGACGACGCCCTGATCCCACAGGCGGGTACGCAATTTCGCGAGCAGCTCGGCAGTTTCGGCAAAGCGCTCGACCAGAATATCCCGCGCACCCTCAAGCGCAGATTTGGCGTCCGGCACGTTGATAGCCTCAACGCCCTCAGCGGCAGGTTGCACGTTCAAATACTTCGCCGCTTCCTGCTCAGGGTCGAGCGTCGGATCGGAAAACAGGGCATCGGCCAGCGGTTCCAACCCAGCCTCGCGCGCAATCTGCGCTCGCGTGCGGCGCTTAGGTTTGTATGGCAAATAGAGGTCTTCCAGCGTTTGCTTGGTTGCGGCGGCTTCGATGGAGCTGCGCAGCACGTCGGTGAGCTTCCCCTGCTCTTCGATCGAAGCTAGGATAGCGGCGCGGCGCAACTCCAATTCACGAAGATACAGAAGCCGCTCTTCCAACGTGCGCAAGTGTGTATCGTCCAGGTTGCCGGTGGCCTCCTTGCGATAGCGTGCGATAAACGGCACGGTCGAACCTTCATCGAGCAGAGCGACCGCAGCGGCGACCTGATGGGAACCCACGCCGAGTTCCTTAGCGATGAGTGGAACAATCTTCAGCTGTGCTGCGTCTGAAACTGTCTGGGCTGTTGGAGAAACCACCTGTGTCCGTTACCGATCTTTCCGAAAGCGACACCACGCCGAGTGCCGGCCCACTCTGAGTCGCGCGCGCTTTCTTGTTCAGGTGATATCGAAGGTTTCAGCTTGCGGGATTTACATCATCGTCTGCATCGCTGTTCGAGAATTTAGCAGAAGACTCGTATAACTTCCAGGCCAGATAGATGGCAACCAGGCCCTTCTTCATTCAGGAACAGATCGCATGTCTCAGCGAAGCCGTCCGCGCCGCACGGCTGCCATGAAACCTTGCCCTACATGCCCGCGCAGATTGCATTGCGCCCACTCTCAGGGGTGCGTTACATTGACACCTCATTGAGGTGGAGAACCGTGTGATGGGACAAGTTGCCGAATCTATAGAAAGACAGTCGTTGCTGAGACAGCCTGGCGCGATCATGTTCGTTTCATGTTATGAGCTGGGTCACCAACCCCTTGGTATTGCTCAGCCGATGGGTTTTCTCGAACAGGCTGGATTTGCGCCGGTAGGTCTCGACATTGCGGTGGAGGATATCGATGAAGCGGCCCTCATGCTGGCACGTTTTGTCGGCATCTCGGTGCCCATGCATACGGCGCTCCGGCTTGGGGTGCGGGTCGCCGAGCTTGTCCGGGCGATGAATCCAGCCTGCCACATCTGTTTCTATGGACTATACGCCTCGATCAATACGGAATATTTGCTCCAGAAACTGGCCGATTCTGTGGTGGGAGGAGAGTATGAGATTCCTCTGCGGTCACTCATCGAGACACTCGACCGGGATCAGGCCATCAGCCTCCTCGAAGGAGTGAGTTCTCGAAATCGGGTGGTCGGCCCTTGGTTGCAGCGTGGATATGCCTCAACCGCCTCAACGATCCCGCACCCAATCCCGAATCGCGGCGGACTCCCGATGTTGGACCGGTATGCTCAGCTTGAACAGCACGGCACAGAACGGTTGGTCGGATACGCCGAAGCCAGCCGTGGATGTCTCCATCGCTGTCTTCATTGCCCGATCGTGCCGGTCTATGACGGACGCTTCTTTCTCGTCCCGGAATCCGTCGTCCTGGAGGACATACGAAATCAGGTGCGTGCAGGCGCGACGCACATCACGTTTGGCGACCCTGATTTTCTAAACGGTCCAGGGCACTCTCTGAGCATCGTTCGCGCCATGCACAAGGAATTCCCGGATTTGACCTTTGATTTTACCGCGAAGATCGAACACCTCTTGAAGCATCGCGCACTGATGCCAGACTTGAACGTGCAGGGCTGTCTGTTCGTGATCTCCGCCGTGGAGTCGTTTAGCGACCCTGTTCTGGATCTGCTACAGAAGGGACATACAGCCGCTGACGTGATTGTCGCGCTCGGCATTCTACGCAAGGCCGGCATCGCGCTTCGCCCATCGCTCGTGGCCTTCACACCCTGGACCAGTCTGGACGATTACCTCCATATGTTGGACATGGTGGATACGCACGACCTGATCGACGCGACCGATCCGGTACAATTGAGCATTCGTCTCTTGATTCCACCTGGGTCGGCGCTGCTCCACAAGTCTGACATTCAACGGTTTCTTGGTTTACTCGATCAAGCCGGCTTTCAGTATCCGTGGACGCATCCGGATGAA
>JANNAZ010000206.1:0-17361 GCA_031384895.1 Cyclobacteriaceae bacterium
TCCCTCACAAGTTCACCGGAGAATCTTAAATTCTTTGAGCAGCTTTGTTAAGCAGCGCACACACCTGATATCGTGAATCCCTGGTCTCCTCGCCTGATGCTGTTAATACACGCACCACATTCCCCAATCCAATCCTTTCCCCCCACTCAAACGGTCCCCACGGATAATTAGTCCCCAACTTCATCGCCAGATCAATATCCTCTCGCGTTGCTGTTCCTTCTTCCAACGTAAAGTACGCCTCATTTATAATCATGCAGATCACCCGCGGCGTAACCATCCCCGCCTGATCCGCCACTATCCGAAAGTCTGTGCAAAGAGCTGAGCAAACCGATTCCAGCACTGGCCGGTCGCCTTCCTTTCGCATCGCTACCTCCAGCAACTCCCGGTTTACAAACGTGCGAAGGCCGCAGAATCCGAACACTGGATTTTTCAAATCCCTTGCTTCCTCCATTAAATCGCTGAGCCGTGTCAGCGTTGTGTCGAAAAATAATGTTGGTAACCTTGCGTTCTTATACGCTTTGAGTCTTGAAGAATCGTCCGGCGTAACAAAATCAAAGACAACATTTGCGCTCTTCAGTGCCTCAGTCGCTCGATCAACCCCCTGAAACACCCGTAAGGTGTGATTCACACCGAACTTTTGACGGCATTCTGTGGCTTGCTCTGCTGTACCGACTACTAAAATCTCCATGCGGGGGCTGACGGGAGTCATTAAGTTTATGCTCCGAATTTCTGATATTTGACCAAAAGTAACAGAGAATCGTATGGCAAAAAATGTAATCTTTTCCCCCAACGCCCCCGCGTCCCTTGACTAATTGGTAATATGTACACACTTGAAAAAATACTTCACATCTTAAGGCTACACAAAGCCGAACTGCAAAAGCGATATCCTGTAGCTGCATTGGGGGTATTCGGTTCCTATGCCCGGGGGGAAGCTTCTGAAAACATCGATATCGATATTGCCATTGAAATCAATGGTCCCATGGGCCTGAGTTTTGTCGCATTGGCAACAGAAATTGAGGAATTGTTCGGGACGAAAGTTGACGTGATACCTAAGCGGTCCATTAAGCCTGATTATCTGTCTTCCGTAGAAAGAGACATTGTCTATGCCTAGAAGACTTCCTTCATCGGTCATTAAGGATATTCTGAGTTGCATAGGCCATTTGCAAGACTATACAAAGAAACTTTCCTTTGAGGAATTTACTTCCAACTAAATGCTAATTGAAGCATGTCTATACAAATTCACATCATTGGAGAAGCCGTGGCCCAGCTTGACGATGATATAAAAAATACTGAACCCCTGGTACCTTGGGCACTGATCAAAGGAATGCGAAACAAACTTATCCACGAATATTTTGGGACTGACCTTCCCATTGTTTGGAATGTGATAAAAATAGAATTACCTGCGCTTAGGACCCCATTGGAGGGCATCCATGGAAAACTTGTTAACCAGGGAAGGTAGTTGCTGGTTATGATCGCGTTTCACAAACATGCTAAGTTCAAGAAAGTCGGTTATGCTCCGAATTTGTGATATTTGATCAAAAGTAACAGAGAATCGTATGGCAAAAAATGTAATCTTTTCGCCCAACGCCCCCGCGCCCATTGGTCCGTACAGCCAGGCCATCCAAGCGGGAAACATGCTTTTTGTTTCCGGACAGATCGCCATTCAGCAGTCGTCGGGCACCTTGATCACTGCCAACATTGAGGACGAAGCTCACCAGGTAATGAAGAATTTGCATGAAGTTCTCAAAATCGCTTCATTTGATTTTGCGCATGTCGTGAAGACTACCATCTTCCTAAAGGATATGAACAACTTTCCGAAAGTGAATGCCGTGTACGGCTCCTACTTTTCCTCTGATCCTCCTGCACGCGAAACCGTCGAGGTGAGTCGGCTGCCAAAAGATGTAAATGTTGAAATCTCCTGTATCGCCGTGAAGTGATCTCCCTGCTGCCATCATATCGTGAAACACTTGTTTCGTCCCGATCGACGAAAGACGTCCTGCAACGTCTGTCGGTAAGCACTTCTACTAAACCTTTTCTTCAACCTGATGAACCGGAGCTACTCTTCACCGGGTGGGTTCTCGACGATCGGTTCAGGATTTCTCTCCGTACACGCAGGGCCAATCACTATTTGCCGCTGGTTATCGGCCAAGCGGAAACCACTTCCACGGGGTCTATCCTGCTCCTACGCTATACGCTCTTTCCCACCATCCAGCTGCTGCTCAAATTATGGACTGTACTCATCGGATTGGGAGCCGCCATCATGACCTATGAGCACAAAGGGATCTATGCGTTCTGGATCGCTTCCGGGATTCTGTTTCTGGTCTACTTTATCGTCTGGTCCAATTTCCGAATCCACCTGGCCACTACCAAGGAGACCATTCGCCGCATCGTAGCGTAATCCAAATTCGTACCTTAGCGGCTCCTTTATGAAAGCTCGCGTTCGCTTTGCTCCCAGTCCTACCGGTGCCCTGCATATCGGCGGAATCCGCACTGCCCTGTATAACTTTCTTTTGGCTCGGCAATCCGGCGGGACCATGATCTTGCGTATCGAAGACACCGATCAAAATCGGTATGTGTCTGGGGCGGAAGAATATATCGTGGAATCCCTGGCTTGGGCCGGAATTCAAATCGATGAAGGCGTAGGCGTTGGCGGGCCTCATGCTCCCTACCGGCAATCTGAACGTAAACACATATATAAGGAGTACATCCAAAAGTTGATCGGTACTGGAAACGCTTACTATGCGTTCGACACGGAAGCAGATCTCGAAGCCATGCGGCATGCAACTCCCAATGCGCAGTACGACCATGTCACCCGGATGCAGATGAAGAACTCCTTGTCGCTCCCACCGGCTGAGGTGTCCCGACGGATGGCAGCGGGTGAACCGCACGTCATTCGACTTCTAATCCCCGCACAGGAAGAGATTCGCCTGGCTGATCTTATCCGCGGTGACGTGCACGTGCAATCGGCGCTGTTAGATGACAAGGTGCTCATGAAATCCGACGGCATGCCGACCTATCACTTGGCAAATGTCGTCGACGATTACCTGATGAAAATAACTCATGTGATTCGGGGAGAAGAATGGCTGCCTTCCGCGCCGCATCACGTACTCTTGTATCGTTTCTTTGGCTGGGAAAATGAAATGCCTCAGTTTGCTCACCTTCCCCTCCTTTTAAAACCTGACGGAAATGGGAAGCTCAGCAAGCGCGATGCTGACCGAATGGGGTTCCCAATTTTCCCACTCAATTGGACAGACCCCAAGACCGGTGAGGTCGCCAAAGGATTTCGTGAACACGGCTACTTGCCTGAAGCGATGATCAACTTCCTTGCTCTCCTGGGCTGGAATCCGGGTACCGAGCAAGAGGTCTTTTCGATGGATGCGCTCATCCATGCTTTTTCGCTTGATCGTGTTGGTAAGGCCGGGGCCAAATTTGATATCAAGAAAGCCCAGTGGTTTAACGAACATTACCTGCGGGTGAAATCTTCTGATACCCTTGCGGCGTATCTTTTAGATGAACTAAAGAACGAAAATATTCCCTGCACTCTTGAGCGTGCCAACCAGATCGTGATAGCCCTGAAAGAACGGGTTACGTTCCCGCAGGAATTCTGGGAACATGGAAAATTTTTCTTTATTGCCCCGGTCGTGTTTGATGAGGCTGCCGTGGCCAAGAAATGGACCACAGAAGCGGTTCAGGTCCTTGAACCGTACAAAGAGGCAATAAGAAATATCTCCACTCCCTCAGCCGAGCAGGCAAAGTTGCTGCTGGAGGGCATTGCAACCGAAAATGGAATTAAACCTGGACAGGTACTCGCTGCCTTGCGCATCTCCCTCACCGGCGGTACTTCAGGGCCTGACTTGATGCAAACCATTGAAATTCTTGGTGGGGAAGAAACCAGTCGGAGAATCCAGTTTGCCATTCAAAAATTGCCCATAACGAAGAAATAATCATGGCTAAAAAACCAGTGGCAAAGAAAAAGATGCAACCTGCGCGCAAGCCCCGCGTTCATAAGAACCTGAGCGGCCTCGAAGTATCCATCGATTCCTTCGGAGAAATCAAGTCGAGCATGAACATCGAGAAGATCAACGCCTTTCTCAATGATCATGTGGAGGACAAAAAACTGATTGAACAAAAGGAACACGACCTGGAGAAAAGGAAGAAGCCGTCTGGCAAAAAATAAACATGTCCATGAACTCGCACGTTATTGATTATCAAATCAAGGGGGAAAGCATTCAGATCGTTGAAGTTGAGCTCGACCCTTTGGAAACTGTAATCGCCGAAGCCGGCGCCATGTTATTCATGGAAGAAGGAATCCAATTTGAGGCCAAGATGGGCGATGGATCAGTCGCCAATCAAAGTCTCTTTGACAAACTGCTCTCCGCGGGGAGCCGCGTCCTGACCGGTGAATCGCTCTTCATGACCCACTTCACCAATCGTGGGAATAAAAAAGCAAAAGTGGGGTTCTCCGCTCCCTATCCTGGGACCGTCATCCCGATCGACCTGGCGACCAGTCGCAACAACGAATTGATTGTTCAGAAGGATGGGTTTCTTTGCGCGGCCTTTGGTACGAAACTTAGTATTTTTTTCAACCGCAAGATCGGTGCTGGCCTCGTTGGCGGCGAGGGATTCATTCTCCAAAAACTCCAGGGCGATGGAAAAGCGTTTGTTCACGCTGGTGGCACCGTCATCGAGCGCACGCTCAACAACGAAACCCTTCGTGTAGATACGGGTTGCGTTGTTGCATTTGAATCCCAGGTGGATTTTGACGTCGAGACAACCGGAAGCTTGAAGTCCATGATCTTCGGTGGGGAGGGAATCTATCTTGCAACGTTGAAAGGCAGTGGAAAGATATGGCTGCAGTCCATGCCTATCCGCAAACTGGTGCAAGCACTTTCCCCGTACGGATCAAATCGACGTAAGGAATCGAGCTCATTGCTGGGTGGTCTCCTCGAGAGCTAATTCTGCTTAAACCGTGAACCTCTCGGCACAAGCGCAGGGACCTCCTTGCGGTAATCAATGTAGGCCTGGCCGAACTCGGCAATCATCTTCTTCTCCTCCAGGTAAATTCCAATGGGAAGATAAAACAGGATGCATCCACAACTGATCGCCGTGGGAAGACTCGGAACGAAGAGAAAGAAACCTATCGTCACCAGGATGAGTCCGGAATAAATGGGGTGTCGAATCCAGGTTAGAATTCCACTTTTGCGCAAGGTAGCTTCCTCTGGAGCAAGGCCCAGAAATCCTTTCAGCTTGTATTGCCTGAACGATACCTGGATTAGCATAACTCCAAACGTAGTTAGCATGAGGCTGATGTAACGCACGACCCCAGAACTTTCAAAGAAGTACGTCGTGGGAATGTTACTGTTAACCATAAGAAGCACTATCAATCCCAAGGTTGCGAACAAACTGTAAAAAAGGCGGTAAAAACGAAATCCACTTCCCAACAAACCATTCATGGCCTGTTTGACGGATGTTGCTGCCAACACACTATGCAAGAGGAAGTACACCAACCAACCGCCGATAAGTAACGAATAGCTCATTCAGTTTAAAGATATGGAATTTGACAATGGTCTAACGAATAGTAGCTACTTTTGAGTGTTGTGCAAAGATCTGTTTCACGCAAAGGCGCGAAGGCCGCAAAGAATACAGGAGGTTTCTCGCTCTTAGCGTTCTTGGCGCCTTGGCGTGAAAATTCAGTTTTCAGAGTTAACGCATGAATCAAATCAAGCGATGAACGCAATCACCATCGGCCTTATCCGCGAGGGACGCATTCCCCCCGACAAACGCGTAGCCTTTTCTCCACTTCAGGCAGAAGAAATTATCCAACGTTTTTCCCATGTTACGTTGGTGGCTCAAAGCAGCCCTGTCCGATGTTTTCAGAATAAGGAATACCTCGAACTCGATATTCCGGTAGTGTCCGAGATTACGGATTGTGACATTCTCATGGGAATCAAAGAAGTTCAAATTCCCGACCTAATCGCCAACAAAACCTATCTCTTCTTCTCGCATACATTAAAAAAACAACCCTACAACAAAAAACTGTTGCAGGAAGTACTTCGGCTTAACATTCGACTGATCGACTATGAGGCGCTACGCGATTCCCAAGGAAATCGCCTGGTTGCATTTGGGCGCTTCGCCGGAATTGTCGGCGCATACAACGGCATCTTAACCTATGGAAAACGATTTGGCCTTTTCGCGCTTCGTCGTGCGTTTGAGTGTTTTGACATCAATGACCTGAAACTTGAATTAAGAAAGGCGAAGCTTCCTCCCATCAAGATCGCACTCACCGGTGCGGGCCGCGTTGCCAAAGGAGCGATGGAAACGCTGGATACAGCGGGCATTCGAAAAGTCAGTCCGGCGGAATATCTCACCCGCACCTTTAAAGAACCAGTTTATGTTCAGCTCGGAAGCGCGGACTACCACAAACGCAAAGAAGGCGGGCACTTTAACCGCGATGAGTTTCACAAAGAGCCAACCCGCTATGTTTCTACTTTTCCTGAATTCACAAAGGTCACCGATCTTCTCCTGGCCGGTGCCTTCTGGAATCCCTTGGCTCCAAGGTTGTTTGAACCCACTGATATGTGCGCTCCTGATTTCAGGATCAAAGTAATCGCCGATATCACCTGCGACATCGATGGCTCTGTCCCGAGTACAAAACGAGCGACCTCCATTGCGGATCCTCTTTATGACTATAATCCAACGAGTGATAGCCTACATCCGCCGTTGAGTAATCCAGATTTCATTACCGTGATGGCGATTGACAACCTCCCTTGTGAACTACCACGCAGCGCGTCAGAAGAATTTGGAAGGGACCTGATAGATCGCATCTTAAGACCATTGCTGATTGAAGATCCTGAAGGTGTGATCGCCAGAGGTACCATCGCTGAAAACGGAAAACTGACCTCACATTTTGCCTATCTTAGTGACTATGTTTCTGAATAAGTTCTACTCCGGCTTCATCGTTGCGGTCCTCATCCTCACCGTTGCCTTGTCCTGTCAGGAAAATCAGACTCAAAACGCTGCCCAATCCCTAGAGTCATTTGACCTCATTCAATCTCGTATTCTGACTCCCAGCTGTGCAATATCTTCTTGTCACGCTTCTGCTGGCGATGCTACTTTTGCACAGCATGAGTTGATTCTTGAAAAAAGTGTCGCGTACGCTAATCTTGTTGGGGCGACAGCAACCAACGCAAACGCGCTATCAGCTGGTCTCCTTCGTGTCAAACCTTCCGATGCGGAGGGAAGCTTGCTGATCCACAAACTACACATTGCCAATGCCCACCACAGCGGAGATTTTGGCAACCCCATGCCGCTGGGGCTGCAGAAACTTTCACAAGGTCAGCTTGAATTTATCGAACAATGGATCAATGCGGGAGCGCCCCGAACAGGAATCGTGGCAGATGCAGCTTTGCTGGATGATATTACGGCGCAAGAGGAAACCTTTGTGTCACTCGCTCCGCCAGAGGCCGGAAAAGGATTCCAGGTCAACCTATCCAAGTTTACCATAATGCCGAATTTCGAACGCGAGTTTTTCGTATACAAGGAGGTCGGAAATAATACTGACGTCTTCGTCAACCGCTTTGAAGTAAACATGAGATTGAACAGTCATCATCTGGTCATCTACGATTTTGACCCGAGCACTTTTCCTTCCCTTATTCCTCCGCTCGATATCATACGCGACATCCGTAATCCAGACAACACCCTCAACTCAGCTAACCTGGTGACGTTGTTCTATCATACCTACATTTTTGGCTCACAAAGCCCCTACTTGAACTACGAATTTCCTCCGGGCGTCGCCGTCCGTATGAAAGCAAACACGAAGCTTGATTTTAATTCACATTATGTAAACCGTGAAGCTCAGTCTATTTCCGGCGAGGTCAATGTAAATTTTCATACCATCGCAGAAGCCTCTGTCTTAAAAGAAGCTAAACCGATCAACATGGGAAATACGGCTATTTCCGTTAACCCCGGTGAACGGAAGACGATCAACAAAACATTTACAGTCTCCGCGCCCACTTCTATTATTGGACTTACGTCCCATACCCATGAGCTGGGTGAGAAATTTATAATCCGCATCGTGGGCGGAACACGAAACAATGAAATCATCTATACCAGCACGGACTGGCATCACCCGCAGTTCACTACCTATGATCCACCCGTTCAGTTGCTTCCGGGTGAGGGGCTGATGTCCGAAATCACCTATCACAATACCCGAAGCAGCATCGTGCGATTTGGCCTTACCAGCCAAGACGAGATGGGCATCATCTTTGGTTACTACACAGACAACTGACGGGCACGTTCCTTTGTGAACTTCCTCTCCCTCCGCTACCTATCCACCGGCATTCTCTTCGCCGTACTCTGGGCGTCAGCATCCTCCGCTGGAAAAATCGGCTTGCAGTCTGCAGAAGGGTTGGTGCTTTTTACTGTTCGATTTCTCCTTGCCGGGCTGGTGCTACTTGCCTATTCAGCTATCATTCAGCGCGACCGCCTTCCGCAAAAAAAGGAATGGCTTCAAGTCACCCTCTTCGGAGCATTTAACACTACCCTATACCTTGGTGTGTTCATTGTCGCCCTGGAAGAAGTTACTGCGGGCATTACGTCGATTGCACTCGCGCTCAATCCACTATTGATGGGAACCATGACAGCATTGTGGTTGAAAGTCAGGGTTTCCCGGATGCAATGGATAAGTATCGGTATGGGTATCCTGGGCGTGGTCATTGTATCCTATCCTCTTTTGCTCAATAGTCATGCTTCCCTGCGCGGACTTGTGCTAATGGCTTTTTGCATGGTTGCCTACTCCTTCAGTTCGGTCTATTATACGACTGTGCAGTGGAAATTGTCGCGCACGGCAATCAATGGCTGGCAGGTGATGATCGGTGGAATCTTGCTGATTCCCTTCGCCGTGATTTTTCATAATAAGCCCAATGTGCTTGACACCCGATTTTGGTTCAGCATATTCTGGCTGGTCATTCCCGTTTCGGTGGGTGCCGTCCAGCTTTGGCTCTACTTGCTAAAACTAGATGCTGTCCGCGCCTCGCTGTGGCTATTTCTCTGTCCCATTTTTGGATTGGGTTTCGCGGCTATGCTGCTTGACGAGCCCATTACAGGATATACTGTTGTGGGGACAGGACTAGTATTGGTGGCCTTGTTTCTCGGGCAACGATATAGCGCCAAAAAAGCCGATTGAGAAGGTCTTTACCCTTTTGTTATCGCCATGAAGTGGGCTAATTTTGATCATGCTGATCTATAACGTCACCACAGGAGTGGATAAGAAGATCGAACAGGAGTGGCTTGTTTGGATGAAAGAAGTTCACATTCCGGAAGTCATGAAGACCAAAATGTTCCTTGGCCATCGTATGTACCGGGTGTTGGCTTCTGAAGACGGTGAGGCGGTTTCCTATGCCATTCAATACCAAGCCCAGTCTATACATCAGATTGAGCGCTACCTGGAAGACTTCGCTCCTGCGCTGCGGGAAGATGTGAAGAAAAAATTCGGCGAGGGTGCAGTATCGTTTCGAACGCTGCTGGAAGAAGTGACCTGAGGCTTACATCACCGAATTATCGAATCATCGAATCAACTCAATTACCAGTCCCGCTCGCTGGCGATGGTTTTGATTTACGCAAGTAGTGCTTAAGCCGAAACCGAAAGATGTTATCGGTCGAAGTGAATTGATCACTAATCCCATCCCGTGATTGCTGGAGCATGTAGATCAATTCAAACCTTAGCGAATAGTTCATTCGATATCCAATTCCGGTCCGTATCCTTAACCGGTTGGCAAACCTCTCCTTCACATCATTGGTTGTGAAAATTGCTTCTGCATCTACGATGCCATACCACAAGTTGTCTTGGTAGTAGGAGTCCCGGTTAATGGGTATAAGGAGTTCGGCACGAATCCTCGGGCGATACGCTTGTGTCCACTCACCGGTTGTCAGGTTTTTGAAATTGCGTTGCTCAAATCTTGCCAGCAGCCGTACTTGAATCCGGCTGGCTGGTGTGAGATAAAATCGTGACCCGATCACGGGACGAACCTCAAAGGTATTGTAGCTATCCGTTTGATTTGTATAGCAGAAAGAAACTCCCGCCATCGGCTCCACGACTTGAGAAATCGACCATTCGGTGGTTGCGGAAAAACCGTAGTCCGTCCACTTGGGGCTGGTCAGCACGGTATTATATGTAAAGGCACCCTCAAAGTTGAATGAATTAGCAAATGGGTAGTTTCCCATGTATTCCAGCCATACCTGCTCATCAGATTGGCTATAAGTCCAGGCAGGGGACGCGAAAATTAAAACGAGGATCGTGAATGACTTTCTAATAACCATATAAAGAGCCCCAACCGCTAAAATCGTTACTCACTACACACATACAAAAGAAGTTCCGGATTAATTCCACGGATATTGTTATTTCGTTAGCTCGGCTCTCTTCTTCTTTTTTGACTCCTTATATGCCTTCCTGTTTTCCTTCGACATGATCATTGTCTCTTTCACCCCGGACAAAAGCGATTTGATGATCAGGTTGATAAACCCCTTGCTCATGTCCCGCTTCGCTTCAAACTTGACGATACGCGGAGGTAGTTTTTCAGAAGGCGGATTACTTGAATCTACAATGGCATTCGCTGCAAAAGCGATTAGCGAACTCTTCCATTTCGCCTTTTTTTGAAGTTCCAGGTCGACTTCCAAATCATGGTACAAAAACTTCATGGTCCCAGCAGAATTTGTTTCGTACACCGTTCCAGAAAATGAAATCTCGTCGGCCGCCCCACTGTTGATTTTCGCCGGGGTATACGCAATGATGACAGAATTCAAATCCATCAAATTGAATTTCCCAAGCTTTCCGCTCAGGGTAAATTCAGGTTTTTGGTAACTAAATCCCAACTGAAGATCGAAGTGAACTTTATTCTCGATAAACGCATCAGCATGCAGCGTCATAGGCTTTCTCGACCGGTTTGTAATATTTCCTACTACAGCCGTGCCGCGATGAATGGAAACCTTAGCATAGCTGCTGTCGCGCTTGCGCTCCACGTTTACCAGGTGAATATTCGTTGCCTTAACATGCTTTACCCGAAGTGAAATTGGGATTGCGCCAAGTTGCTGGCCGAAGTAGGTAGGAATACGGTTCTTGTCTACGGGCTTTGTATTATCCTTGAAGATGGAAACGTTTGGCTTGTCGACAACAACCGAATCAATGAGAATGGTTCGATAGTGAATTAGCGAATCAAAATTCACCTGTCTCAGGCTCACGCTCCCCACTGACCCGGAGACATTGGTATGCTGATAGACGAACCGGGCCTGCATGGCCGCTTCGCTGATGTTCGGCGTAAAGACTACTTCGGTCAGGGTCACCGATTTCTTTTTGTAAGACAAATCAAACGACTGCATGGTTAGATGAAATAGGCTATCTGCTGTTAGCATGTCCAGATTATTGAATCCCATAGTGAAATCATCAATCCGGTAGATTACCGTATCCACCGTTGCCCGAAAAGCCAAGGAATCGATTCCAATTTTAAATTCGCGAAAACCAATCTTCCGAATGCCTCCCTTCCTTAGGTGGCCCCTAAACTCACCAAGTGAAAGGTCAATATGTTGAAACGCCACGCGATCCTCGCCCGGCTGTTGGTTGATAACCAGTCCATTTAAGGCAATATTGAAAGCAGAAACAGTGAACTCCCTTTCTTTGGCATGGTTGGTTACGTGAAACGAGGCATCGAGCAATTCAAATTTGTTCAATACAAAAGACTCAATCGCCTTCTTTTTGCTATGCTCCTTATCGTCTGTCACGGTCGTCGTGTCCTTGAAAGGAATGAACACAGGCCTCAGATCTGATATGTCCAGTTGGATTTTGGGTTGATGTATGGAAATTCTTTCCAATCGAAGCACACTGGATTTCAATAGCGTCCATATCTCCACGTTCATCAATGTAAGCCGCTCGGTGGTGAGCACGAATGAACTGTTGATGTACAGATATTCCTTCAGGGGTTCTTCCCGCGGTTTTATCACCACACCCATTACCCTAATGCTCCCTTCAAACAGATTGACACGTAGCTTCTCAAATTTCAGTTCATACACATCAGAAGCCAGGCTGGAATTAAAACTCTTCAACAACGCATCGGCAAGAAGACGGTTGAAATTGTTGTATACGAGAATCCCTACGATTGCAGTAGCTACAAGTATGGAAATAAGCACGATCCGTTTTATGGGCCATTTTCCTTTCGTTGGATCGAGATTATTTACCATCTGCTTTTTCAAATTTTAATCATTACCACAGAACTACTACCAATAGGGTAATGCCAAACTAATCTCAATAACGGTCATAAGCAAGGTCAGGAAACTCACACCTGCTCCTCGCGGGGAAGCTTCCGCACTGTCTCCGTGCAACTCTGTGCTGCCTCTGCGCCCTCCGCGAAACTTGCATTTCTTCGCGCCCTTCGCGTAACCTTTGGCACACTCAAAGCTGAATCATTCAGGCCGATTTCCATCTAGTGAATTCCCATTTGGAATACCCACTCAGCAAGGCTAGTGTCATGAGCAGAAACCGGTTTTCCCTTTCCTCTATATTCAAAATCACTCCATCGCAGTTGACCATGAATACCATAGGGGATAAGCCGGATCCGGTTCTGTGACCGCTCAACCTTTATCTCCATGAAGCTCTGAAAGTAAGGCGCCTGGTTATAATCAAATGCAGCAGAGAGCCACTCGGCCGAAAAGGGATACCCGTTGTATTTCTTCAACCATACCCACGCAGGGTATTTCCATTTCGGCGTAAGCGAATCGATCTTCGCCATTAATGGTCCGCGTGCGGGGTAAATCGCCCAGTCTTTTGTAGGTCGGCTATCCGGAGGAGCCATGGCTGCGCCTATACTCAGGTAAGCACCACCGCCTCCATTTACAAAGTGATGTATCGTGTGACCGTCGCCTTCTTGCGGCAACTCTTTGTAATACTCGAGGTCGTGGGTATCTCCCGCCATCACCAGTTGGACGTTGTACTTGCGTAGCAATTCATGAAGCGCTCGGAAGTCAGGATTCATGTTCCCATGGTATTCGCCGATTGCATAAAATGGATGACCCAGCAACGCCATCACACATTTTCCTTTGGAAGCGGTCAGCACGGATTCGAGCCAGACCAATTGAAGTGAATCCACTCGCCTTCGAACACCTGTGTCTATAGCCAGAAAAAGGAAATAGTCATTAGAAATTTGGAAGAAAGGAGCATTTTGGTGCCCGGCAGGAAGCTGATATTCCTTTCGGAGAAAAACTGCCTGTTCAATCATGCGTTCAATGGCGTCATCCGAAGTACTCGTGACCTTGAGATCGCTTTCTATCCTGGCATTCATGGCAAGTCTCGCCGCTGCCGGAGTAAAAAACGTGGCGACAAAAGCATCCAGTGCGTCATACCAGTCGTGGTTGCCCGGGATGGCGTAAACAGGTTTGGTTAATCCCTTGAATGGCAGAAAAAATTTGCGCTCGTAATCCTTCATCGCTCCGGATGGATAAACGATATCGGAAGAGATAACCACGAAGTTAATGTCCGGCTTGTTCGAGACGGCGAGTATCTGGTCTTTAAGAACATGCTGCGATGGATCTCCCTCACCGGGATCACCGATCACCACGAATGAAAAATCGGCAGTATCTTTTACACCTTTGGGCAGAAGTCTGAATGCTCCTGGTCCAATCTTTTCGCCGCTTGCCCTGATCATTGCCTCTCTCCATACTTCCGTTCTGGATCCCGCCCAACTGTCCCATACTCCGGAAGCCCAGTTCTCCGTATCAAAATACCAGCTCATGCCGAGCACGGGCATTATGGCAGCCAGAAAAGCGGCAAATGGAAGTCCGATCTTGAGGCCATTACGAAGGGCCGTTAAAAAATTGTATCCGGACTTTCGAATACTGATAGAGAGCCTCACTTGCCGCTTAATCCAGGCCATCGCCACGGTTCGCATACCAAATAACTTTCTCTCTGCCTGCGGAACCTTTTGGACCCACCTCCACAAACTCCGAAGAAACAATCCTGTAAATTTTCGGAAGATTGTTCGGAATGGAGCAATTAGTCCAAATGCAAAAACCAGCGCAACGAACATGTCTCCGATCACTGCCACAAGCGGTGATAAAATACCAATCGCCGATTGATCAAGACCCATTCGACCCAGGTGCACAAAAAACAGGAATATGATAAATGTGATAATCCAACTGGCATCCACCTGCGCCCGATGCTCATCTTCTTCACCGAGCCTTTTGGCCAGTGTTTCAAGTTCCAGATTTCCCCTCAGTCCCAAACTCCCAACAACATCCTCAGCCACTTTTTCAGTAGATCCAGTCCTTGCCGTGAATAGATTAAATGCGGTACCAAAAATGCGCAGCGAACCCGATACAGCAATTACCCACTCCAGACCGCGCCCCCGGAACAATAAAACGAGCACCACAACAACAGCATTCCCAAGTCCGGATAAAAGATCACCCCAGGAAAATTTTCCATGGCGCTTGTTCTTTATAAAAAAATATAGATAACGGCTTGCATCGATTGCAAAAAGGGTAATGATGAAATCGACAAGCGGTTTGCGCTGAAATAGAAGTGCATTGATCATCAGGGCTCCGATTACTCCCGTAACCGCTCCACTGACCCAAGCCGAGTATCTAGCCGGGTCTTCTGCCCTTCTGAATCCGTGCAGGATTTCCAGAATGGCCGCCCAGACAAGTAGCCCCCCGACATAAGATGCAGGTTCGGCCACTTCCCAGAATGGCGTAAGAAGGGCGAGGACACCAAGGAAGATGCCAATTCCTGTGAAAAGAAATCGCTGCTGAAGGAGCGTTAGTGGTGATTTTCTCATCGAAGTTGTTGATCAAATCTACCGAAATTAGTCCAGCGATTTTTCCCATAGCAAAAAAGCCTGCTCAAAGGCAGGCTTTCTTTGAGAGAATGCAATAGCCTACTTCTTTTTCGGAGGATACTGCGCAAAAATCAGTTTCATTGCATATTTAATATTCTGATCGCGTTTCTCCGGTGATGCATCCTTATCAAGGGTCTTTGTGCCCCTGCCAGACCACACGATCTTTTCTGTTGTCTTATCTACCATATTCACAAACAAGGTTCCTTCAACGTAGGTGTCGTAGTCAATTCGGGTTGTGGAAAACCCACCACCGTAACCATATCTGCCATAACCATAGCCACCAGAATTAGTGGCTGTTGCCTGGGTTTTTTGCTCTGCTTTAAGGATCAGATCAATAAGAACATCCGGGGTGGGTGATTTAGCAAACCCCTTGCCCGCCATTTCAGTCTCCACAGCTTTCAGAATGCGGTCGCGATTAAGGTCATCGACTCCAAGCTTCATCGCGTCGTCGCTAAAGGCATAGGTCTTATAGTTTGAAAAATTTGACTGGCTATCAAAATCATAGCTGACTTTCACAGTTGAACACGAACTCCAGAGGAGCGCCAAAAAGGCAAATGCAAATAGCTTTTTCATAGGGTTGTCGTATTTAGATATTGTCGGATGCAATTGTGGGTTGCGCTCGTCCTTTAACGATTTGGCCGCGTCAGCACCGACTTCCAAAGGTAAGATACTTTGGCCGATCTCAGAATAGGCGCACCCAAATAATCACTTGGGTAGTAGCTGCTGACTCCCCGTATTTTCTACCCCCAATTGCCGTAAGCCATTCGGCTGAAGTAAATAAATAAAGGAGTTGTCGCCCTTGGCTTTGGGGTATCCGTCTCACTTTCCCTTCCTCCAGAATACCTTATTAAATGCCACCCCAAAAGTCCAGGAGTCATACACCTCTGACTTGTTTTCGTAGATAAGGTTCAGCGCAATTTCAAAATTCTCATTAATCTCGAAACTATACTCTGTGCCTGTTTTTACCAGGAACAGGTTCTTATGGCTTTCCAGTTCAATGCCGGGGCCCGCGTAAAAAGACCAGTGTCGCAGCGCATGATAATGCAAGGCAAGGGTAAGAGCGAAAGGATTAGTTCTCTTCAGTACAGTTGCTCCGTCTTCCACTTCAAAGCTTTGAATCTTGACATCTCCCTGCAATGCCGTCGACCATCGCCGATGAAAGTAGTAATCGACATCAAATCCCCAGGTGGGAATTACCGATACTTCCCTGTTTCCGCCAATCATACTGGGCACATGGGAATTGGCCATCATGATGGCTCCACGGATTTGGGGTCTGAATTCTTCGCGAACCGAATCCTGCGCCAGCGACAGCCCTGGGCTCGTACTGATTACCACCAACAGAAGCATTCTTTTAATCACATGACAAAATAGCACATTTTCACTTTAGCCTCAGTGGACAATCATCAGGAATTTCTCACATGCCCAACTCCCAAACCCCACTGCATTCCTGTACTTTGCAGGCGTGATGCCGCTTGTCGAAAATGATTTCCCGGAAACCGAAACAATCGCTTCCGCTATTCGCTTTGTGAACAGCACAGCGAGTCACATTTTCCTGACTGGAAAAGCGGGCACAGGCAAAACCACTTTCCTGAAAACACTTGCCAGGCG
This sequence comes from Cyclobacteriaceae bacterium, assembly GCA_031384895.1. GTDB lineage: Bacteria > Bacteroidota > Bacteroidia > Cytophagales > Cyclobacteriaceae > ELB16-189. The sequence goes on from JANNAZ010000206.1 coordinate 16,485, forward strand.
GACGCACAAACAGTTTCTCGTCGTGGCGCCGACGGGTATAGCAGCACTTAATGCGGGAGGTGTTACCATACACTCTCAATTTCTGTTTCCTTTTGGCATGTTTTTGCCTGACCGATCGGTATCTACTGAATTATCGGATGGTAGCGGATACACTTCAGACACCCTCGCGCGAAAGCATCCCCTGAATAGTCTCCGCAAACAGGTTTTGAGATCCATCGATTTGTTGGTAATAGACGAGGTGAGCATGCTGCGCGCCGATCTCCTTGATGCCATCGACTACCGACTGAAAGCCGCCAGGGGAAATTTCAGGCAGAGCTTCGGCGGAGTGCAACTCCTCATGATCGGCGACCTCTATCAATTGCCCCCAGTCGTCAAGCGTGAGGACGAAGCCCGACTCAACAAATACTACAGGAGTGCGTGGTTCTTTGAATCAAAGGCATTGCAAACTGATGGCTTTATCTACATCGAACTTGATAAGATTTTCCGTCAGCGCGATGATGGGTTTATTCGCATTCTGAACAACCTTAGAAACAACCAGCCCACGCGCGAAGACATCGCTGAATTGAACAATTACTTCAGGCCGCCGGAAGAAATCAGAAATATACAAGAGGTCATCACCCTGACGACCCACAATTACAAAGCGGATGAGCTGAACCAAAAAGCCCTTGATGAACTTAAGAGCCCATCACGCATTATTGAGGCAAAAGTGGAAGGAGATTTTCCGGAAAGTATGTACCCAGTGCTCAGCCGACTAGAACTAAAGGAGGGCGCCCAAATCATGTTTACGAAAAATGACAGTGAAGGGAAGGCCTATTTTAATGGAAAGCTCGCTGTGATCACTTCGCTTCACGACAACAAAGTGGAAGTCTCCATGGCA
>JANNAZ010000218.1:0-1922 GCA_031384895.1 Cyclobacteriaceae bacterium
TGACGGCTTCCGCGACTTATGATGGAAAACCCTTTGGGCGATGAGTGCGCCGGGCCAGCCACCCAACAACGCCAACACGTGTAACGTGCTCTCCGCCGTCCGCCATCGGCCACTCTGTGCGGCGGACTTATCGACGCCATACGCGACAAAAGAGGCGACGCTTGCAGCCAGGTAGAGCACAACGATTCCCAACGGGAACATGGCGAGAATGTTATTGTTCACTTCATTTGCCTCAACTGTAATCTCGTCGCCCAAGCGAACGCGAGCCAGCCGATCGGGGAAGAGTTCCCTGTGGATCATTTCCATCGATGCCACAACCGCCTTCATTTTTTCAATGGGAGCACTCACTGTAATAAATTTAATATTATCCCCACTATTGTAGCGCAACATCATTGGTTCAGCCTTGCGCCAAAGTCCTTGATTGAGAACTGTTTTCACAACCCCGATGACGTAGTATCGGGTGGTATCCATCCATCGGATTTCTTTGCCGATGGGCGCATCCCAACCAAATCGGTTGGCAAATTCTTCTGTAATGATTACCGACTCTTTCTTGTCTGTTTCGGAATCTTTAACAAAGTCGCGGCCTTTGAGGAGTGTCATTCCAACGGTTTTCACATAGTCATCTCCTACATCGAGAATATCAACCTCGATCTCCAGGGTTTCATATTTGACAGGATCATTGATAGAACTGTTGCCGATATGATGAGTTGAGCCAGCAATGGAGATAACATCCGGGTTCTGAAGCAAGCGATTTTTCAATTGTTCATACTCATTGCGATTCATGACTGGCGAGTAGGCAGCACCATGACTACTAAAGCCAAGATCATAACTTTTCTGAAATCGTGCATTGTCGACGAAGGCGATGCCGCACACAATGGCCGTGATTGATATCATAAACTGAAATGCGAGCAGCGTACGGGAGAAAAGGGAAGTGCCGCCGAATCTCAGCTTGCCTTTGAGTATGGCGGATGGCTGGAAGCTGCTTAAATAGAAGGCTGGGTAAGTGCCGGCCAGGAAACCAATAAAGAGCACGGACAAGGTTGCAAAAGTGAAAAATGCAGGCCGGCCAAAGTAATTGGGTACCAGCTTTATTCCCTCCCACATCGCATTAAATCCAGGCACAAGCGCAAACTCAGCGATAAGCACTCCAAAGACCATTGCCATGAAAGAGATGAACATTGTCTCGCCAAGGAACTGAGCCACAAGGCTCCCTCTCGCACTGCCCATCACTTTTCGGATCCCAATTTCTTTCAAACGACGTGATGATACTGCGATGGCGGTATTCGTCAGGTTAAAACAACCGATCAGGATTACAAGGAAGCCCATAATAGCCGTCCCTAAGGCCATGGACTCTGGCGAACCTCGACCAGTCCAGGTTCCACGCACCTGATCGAAAGAATTGCGGACACCCATGCCGACAAACGGTTCCAGGTCAAATTCACGGATAATAAAATCCTCCCGCACTTTATTATTATTTGCTGCGTAGCCTTTGATCTGGGATTCTATTGCCGGTATTAGAGAAGCATCTTTGATTTGTACGAACAGCGTTGCCCTGGATTTCCAGCTATTCTCTTCTTGCCCCGGGCTTCCAACAAACTGGTTGGTGAACGGAACAAAGGCATCGAGGTTAAAACTGGAATTGTTGGGCTGCTTACGGAAGACGCCGCTAACCATGAACTCCCTGGTTCTGCCGCTGTCAAGAACTTGAGTGATTGTCTGGCCGACGGCCTGCACGCTATTGAAGTATTTGAGGGCAAGTTCATCGTTGATCACAATTTCTTCTTTGTTGGTCGGGGCGGTACCTTCGATCATTTCAAAGGTGAAAAGAGTGAAGAAATCCGGGTCTACATACGCCAAATCAGTATTGAAGATATCCGTGCCAATCCGGAAGTCTACCGCACCTGGAACGAACCGTACGACCC
>JANNAZ010000234.1:0-12840 GCA_031384895.1 Cyclobacteriaceae bacterium
ACAACAAAACTATCTTAACCAGGGGGTCGGGGAAAGATGTACTTCATCGGATGCTTACGTTGAAACGCGTAGATTTGAAATTGGACCCAATCCACACACCGATGAAAACCCTCCTTGCAGCCCTTGTTATTACCTGCGTCATTTCAACATCATGTACGCAATCAGAAGCAGAAAAAACCAAGATCGTATGGGATACCTGGGGAGTACCTCATGTCTATGCCAATAACGTTGAAGACTTATTCTACGCTCAAGGTTGGGCCCAAATGAACAACCATGCCAATCTCATCCTTGACCTCTATGGTAGTTCCCGAGGCAAAGGTGCTGAGTACTGGGCACGAGGGAGGGCATGCGTCAAAGATAGCAATCAAAGAATCGCTTACTATCTACTTCGACAAAAACCCCCACGACGGCCTCCTCGTGCGCTCCGTGGCAAAGTGTATCGTATGGGTGAAGTAGGCTGTTACACGGAGAAGCACGGAGGTTTCACGGAGAGGCGCGGAGGGAACTTTTGTGCATTCCTCTGTGTAACTCCGTGAAATTGCATTTCCTGAATCGCCTACTTTGGGGTGTGCCATAGGGTGAAGAGGTCTATTGCACGGAGAAACACGCCCACCCGCCGGCCTGTCCGCCGGAACTTCGTGGAGGAGGAAGCGCTTCGCGGAGGTGGGGAGGTCTCACGGAGAATATCGTAGCGAACGGATAAGTTCTGGTCAGTCCGTAAATGCTGTATTTATGGCGGCATGTTCCCACATCGAGATGTCTTTCTGAACCTGATCCATCTTCTCCCTCATCCCGATAATTGTCGCTTGTCCGAGGGGGAGCCGAAGAAATTCTTCGTTTGACTCTACGGCTTTGATCATGGCCTCAGCGGCCTTGACGGGATCACCGACTTGTTTGCCGTGCGCGGCCTGGTAGTACTCACGCATCTTGCCGGCGGTGGAAGCGTACTCCTCCAAGCGTTTGGCAGTATCAACAATAGAGCGGCCGCCAAAATCGGTGCGGAACGGGCCGGGCTCCACGAGCACAACGCGGATACCCAGCGGTGCAATTTCCTTCGCCAGGGCTTCGGATAATCCTTCGAGCGCAAATTTGGTCGCATTGTAGATCGCTGCCCCGGCGATGGCACGGAAGCCACCGATGGAAGAGATGTTTACAAAATGTCCGCTTCGTTGCTTTCGGAAATACGGCAGTATGGCTCGCGTCACGTCGAGGGCACCGAAGAAATTGGTTTCGAGTTGTGCGCGGATCTCGGCATCGGTAACTTCCTCGATGGCGCCGATAAGTCCGTAACCAGCATTGTTCACGGCGACATCAATCCGCCCGAAGTGCGAAAGCGTTGCCGTAATGGCTCTTCGAACCTGATCGGGTTTGGTCACGTCCAGCGAAGGGCAAATTAGCTGGGTTCCGTATTTCTTTTTGAGATCGTCCAATGTTTCTGGATTACGTGCCGTAGCGGCAACGGAATATCCTTCCCGCAGGCACACTTCGACCAGTGCCCGCCCCAGCCCCGTGGAGGAACCTGTGATAAACCAGACTTTCTTGGATACAGACATATTCGATGGTGGTTATTGAGTAAAAAGGTAATGGTTTGATTGATGTGGTTCAATAAAGGCTTGCCACAGATTCCACAGATTAACACAGATTGACGTTTCTGGACCTTGAACTTTCAACTCGGAACCCGGAACCCGGAACTAGAAAAGGCCCCGTCTCCGGAGCCCTTTCTTATTACTTGATGCTACTGACCGCTATTTCGCATACGCGACACTCCGCATCTCCCGGCCTTTCGCTTCGCTCAGGCTGACGAGCAAACGTTTATTTCGCATACGCCACACTTCTCATTTCCCGGATGACTGTAACCTTGATCTGCCCGGGATACTGCATCTCCTTTTCGATCTTCTGAGAGATCTCAAAGCTGAGCTGCCCTGCGCGTTCGTCAGTTGCTTTCTCGGCATCAACGATGACACGCAATTCGCGGCCTGCCTGTATGGCAAAACACTTGTCAACGCCTTCAAAACTCAGGCCTACCTGCTCAAGTTCTTTCAGGCGGCGTGTATATTGCTCGATCACTTCACGTCTTGCACCAGGGCGGGCGCCGCTGATGGCGTCGCAGGCCTGCACGATGGGTGAAATAATGTTGGTCATTTCAATTTCGTCGTGGTGCGCACCGATGGCGTTGCACACGGCCGGATGTTCCTTGTATTTAATGGCCATTTCCATGCCTACAATAGCATGCGGCTTTTCAAGTTCTTCCGGCATCACTTTGCCGATGTCATGGAGGAGTCCTGCCCGCTTGGCTTGCTTCACATTCAATCCCAGTTCCGCGGCCATGATGGCGCAAAGGTTGGCGACTTCGCGTGAGTGCTGGAGAAGGTTCTGTCCGTAGGAGGAGCGGAAGCGCATCCGTCCGATCATCTTGATCAGTTCCGGAGCAAGACCGTGAATGCCAAGATCAATAACCGTGCGTTCACCAATCTCCACAATCTCGTCGTCGATATTCTTCGTGGTCTTGGCTACAATTTCTTCGATGCGTGCCGGGTGGATACGACCATCTTGCACCAGGCGGTGCAGCGACAAGCGTGCGATCTCGCGGCGCACCGGGTCAAACCCGGAGATGATGATCGCTTCCGGAGTATCGTCAACGATAAACTCAACGCCCGTGGCGGCTTCCAGTGCGCGGATGTTGCGTCCTTCGCGACCGATGATCTTTCCTTTGATGTCGTCGCTTTCAATATTGAAAATAGAAACCGAGTTCTCCACGGCATGTTCTGTCGCCGTGCGCTGGATGGTGTCGATCACCAGCTTCTTGGCATCCTTGGTCGCGGTCAGTTTGGCCTGCTCCATGATGTCCTTGATATATGAATTGGCCTTTGACTGGGCTTCCTCTTTCAGGGATTGGACAAGTTGTTCGCGGGCCTCGTCAGCGGTGAGTTTGGAGATGCTTTCGAGCACCTGAACCTTTTGCTGGTTAAAGCGGTCCAGTTCTTCCTTCCGCTTGCGGACCAGCTCATGCTGTTGGGCGAGACTCTTGCGGTCCTCATCCAATTCTGTCTCTTTGCGCTTCACGTGTTCCAATTCCTTGGAGAGTTGGGCTTCGCGCTGTTTGATTTTTTGCTCGTTTCCGATAATCTGGTTCTTCTTCCGGTTGGCTTCGTCTTCGAATTCCGACTTCATTTTAAGGAATTGCTCTTTGGCCTCCAGAATCCGGTCTTTCTTGATGCTCTCAGCCCGGATCTCGGCTTCTTTGATGATGAGCTTGGCGCGTTCTTCGTGTTCTTTCCGGGTCCTGTTGATTTTCCGCTTATAGAGAAGGGTTCCTATGAGGAAGCTTAGTACGATGGTCAGGCCGGCGCTGATCAACGCAATGAGTTGAATGTTCATAATGTATGGTTAAACGTTAAAAAATACCCGGCTCGGAATTGCCGCGTAACGCATGAACCGAAATTAGGGAAAGGCTATAGAATCGCCTGCGAGACCAGTTGATTGAGGTGGTTTACTTTCTCTACCACAGTTTGATCAACGGCGTGATCGCTTTCGTCGGCAGCCAGTTTTTCAACCAGGCAGTCAAAGGCGGTCATCGCCAGGAGGTCTTGTTTATCGTCAAGGCCGAATTGCTCGCGGTATGATTTCAACTTCTCGTTGATCAGCTTTCCAGCAGCCCGCACACGTTCTTCCTCGTGCCGCTTGACCTTCATGGGGTACTCCCGGTCTGCTATTTTGATCTTGATTGAAAGTTCTTCCATCTACAGTTTGCTTATCGACTTAAGTGAGCGATGCATTTGTCTATCTCACGGATGTAGTCATCCACAGTCTTCCTTAATTCCGAAACACTTCCGTCTTCCGGGTGAATATTATCCACAATTTTAGTGATTTTAATCTGATTTCTAAAACCGTTCAATTGGTCCTCCCGCTGGCGGAGGGATAGTTTTAGGTCAGAATTCTCGGTTTTCAGGCCATTTACCTCCTGTTTAAGGCTTTTGTGGTCGTTAATCAGAACGACCATCTTTCGTTCAAGGCCGTTCAGGCTGGATTTGAGTACGTCTTGTTCCATAGGGGGGTAGTGGTTGGGGGTGTTGGGGGTATTCTATTTTCGAATAACGGCCCCGAGCTTCTTTTCAAACTCGGCCATTAGTCTGTTCATCGTCTTGTCAATCTCGTCGTCTGTCAGTGTTTTTGTCCGGTCCAGGAGTGTGAACCCAAGCGAATAGGCTTTCTTTCCTTGCGGAATATTTTCTCCCTCATACACATCAAACACGTTCACGCTGGTAATTAAATTTTTTCCGTTCATTCCAACCACTGCCTTAATCTCATCGAAGGTGATTGCCTGATCAATAACAAGTGACAGATCGCGCTTAACCTCCGGAAACTTCGGTACTTCTTGTATATCGAACTTAGGATTTGCCGCTTGGAAAAGCAAGGAGGTATCCAAATCTGCATAAAAAATTTCCTGCTTAATGCCGAAATCCTTTGCGAACGCGGCACGGACCTTGCCTACGGCGGCTACCTCTTGGTCACGGAGCATGAATTTAACAGCGTAATCAAGCAAAGGGCTCTCCGACTTAACCAGTGTATACCCAGGGCAGGCCGACTTCTCGAGGACCTGGGTCACGCGCTGGACTAGGTCGTGAAACTGAACGGGCTGGGGTTTATGCTGCCACGTCTCCGCCTCCAGTTGACCAGCCATGTACACTGCAAGACGCTGTTCTTCTTTGTAGCCCTTGTCTACTCTACTATAGACGCGTCCAAATTCAAACAGCTTAAGTTCTCCCTGCTTGCGATTGAAATTATACGCTAAAACTTCCAGGCCGGTGAACAGCATGGTCTGCCGCAGGATACCCTGCTCTTCACTGAGTTTATTCAGGATCTCCACAGGCTGGCCCGGGAAGGTAAGGTCATGTTTCTGGTGATAGGCAGCGTTGGTCAACGAATTGGTCAGGATCTCAAAAAACCCGTTGGAAGCCAGCATTTCGCCTATTCTACGCTTGAACGTGTTGATATCGTGTTCCGGGAAGTCAGCGAGGTAGTCTGCCCGGGTTGATTCGCTTAGCTCAATCTTATTGAAGCCGTAGATCCGAAGAATTTCTTCTACGATGTCCGCCTCTTGCTCCACATCCACGCGGTACGGCGGGACGGAAACGGTATATCCTGTTTCTGTTTGCGCAGTTACTGCAATATCCAGTCGCGTTAGAATTTCAACAATCTCCGCGCGCGGAATAGCCTTTCCGATCAGACGGGTTACGTTCTTGTCTTTTATCTGGATGATGCGGTTCTCAGTCTTCCGGGGATATACATCTACGATCTCCGAGGAGATGGATGCCCCGGTTACCTCTTTGAGTAGAAGTGCTGCCCGCTTCAACGCATAGACCGTAAGTTCGGGGTCGGTACCGCGTGCAAACCGAAATGCGGCATCGGTCTTTAACTGGTGGTAGTTGCTGGTTTTCCGGATATAAGCCGGAGAGAAACAGGCGCTTTCCAGAAAGATGGTCTTGGTAGCTGAAGTAATACCTGATTTAATACCTCCAAAAACGCCAGCGATGCACATGCCTTCGGTCGCATTGCAAATCATCAAGTCCTGGGCTGTCAGCTCACGCTCTTTACTATCGAGGGTGGTAAAACGTGTGCCGGCCGGCATGGTCTTGACGATGACTTTCTTTCCTGTCTTTTCGGCATCAAAAGCATGGAGGGGCTGCCCCAATTCATGGCAGATGAAGTTCGTGATGTCCACCACATTGTTAATTGGCGTAAGGCCAATGGACGTCAATCGGCTTTTCAACCACTCAGGTGAGTCCTTGACTTGTACACCGGTCAGCGTAAGCGCAGAATAGCGGGGGCAAGCATCGCTATTTTCGACCTCCACATCAATCCGAAGGCTGGTGTTGTCTATTTTGAATGAATCCACCGAAGGCCAGCGGATATCGCGTTTTTTTGCGGCCTTGATATCCCTTGCTACGCCCAGGTGTGAGGCGGCATCGGCACGGTTGGGGGTAAGGCCGATTTCCAGGATGTTATCAGACTGTATGTTATAGTGCTGTGCGGCAGGCGTTCCGTTGGGTTTCTTGGTATCCAGGACAATGATTCCCGCATGGCTTTCGCCAAGGCCGATTTCGTCCTCGGCGCAGATCATCCCCTCACTCTGTTCTCCGCGGATCTTTGTGGATTTGATGGTGAAGGGTTCGCCCTTCATAGGATACAGGGTTGCTCCGGGAACGGCCACAATCACCTTCTGCCCTGCGGCCACGTTGGGGGCGCCACAAACGATCGGTAAGGGGGTAGGCCCTCCAACGTCGACGTTGGTAAGGGATAGCTTGTCGGCATTGGGATGCTTGACACAGGTCAGGACTTCGCCAATTACGAGTCCTTTCAAACCGCCCTTAATAGATTCAAAGGGGTGTACACTTTCTACTTCAAGCCCGGTGGAGGTAAGGGTAAGTGCGATTTCTTCTGCGGATTCCGGAAGGTCGATGTATTGTTTAAGCCAGTTATACGAGATGGTCATTCAGCAAAAGTCAGCTTCAAATATAGTGTTTTAAAAGATTGACCGACAGGTCTTAAAATTCCCAATCCAGGCCCAGCCGCTCTTTCAGTTCGTTTAGGTAGGGATTCTTTTCAGCCAGGTGTTCGAATTTTTCTTTGCTGGTGTAGATGACCTTCTTTCCCGCTGCCTGTTGCATGAGCGACACCACCGTGATCTCGTTATTTTTTAGTTGATCACGGAGGTATTGAATGAGCTCGCGCCGGAAATTCTCTAGCAGGGATTCCTCCACCGGGTTTGTCAGGATGATCGATATGGTTGGAAAGGTGAATTGGTATTCCCGTTTAAGGATTTGGTATTCGGCCGCCTGGTCTTTCCGCTGTTCGGTATACATATCCCAGGCTTTTCGCATTTCGAGGGCGATTATGGGCTCATTTGGCTTAGAAACAGTGGCAGTAGCGACTTGCTCGACTGCAGCAGGGGGGTTAAATATCCCTTTAAGACTAGGTGTGCTCTTGGTTTTTGGCTTTGCTGGCTCAGTTGGTAAAGGAGACGCAGCTAGGGTTGTCTCAACAGCAAGAGCGGGAACGGCAGAAATGGATTCGGAGAGTGTTTCAACGACTTTATGAACCGGCTGTTCAGGTACGCCGTTCGTTAATTCAATTTTTTTTTTACTTCTGCTTGGAGAGCAGGTGACGAAGTGTCGGCGGTGACCACGGATCGCACGTGGGCCATCTTCATCAGGGCCAGCTCGACCAGCAGTCGCTGGTTTCGGCTCATCTTGTAATTGATGTCGCATTGGTTGCCGATGCTGAGCCAGGAAAGGAGCAATGAATAGGGAGAGGCCTTGGCCTGCTCGATGTATTTTTTCTTAATGCTATCCGGAACCTCCAGCAGTTTCACGGTCCGGTCATCCTGGGTCATCATCAGGTTGCGTACATGCTCGCTCAACCCGACGATAAAATTCTGCCCGTCAAATCCCTGGTGGAGGATCTCGTCGAAGAGAAGGAGGGGCACGGTAGGGTTTTGCGCCAGGAGGCCGTCCACAACCTTGAAATAGTATTGGTGATCGAGGATGTGCAGATTGTTGAGGGCATCTTTGAACGTTACGCCTTTCCCGGACGAGAACGACACCATCAGGTCAAAAATGGAAAGTGCATCGCGCAGAGCGCCGTCTGCTTTTTGGGCGATGAGGTGCAGGGCGGCGTCTTCAGCCTGTATTTTTTCGCGGTCGGCGATCTTCTTCAGCTGCTTTGCGATGTCGGAGATCTGAATCCTGTTGAAGTCGAAGATCTGGCACCGTGACAGGATGGTGGGAATCACTTTATGCTTCTCCGTCGTGGCCAGGATGAAGATGGCATACGAAGGCGGCTCCTCCAGCGTCTTCAAAAAGGCGTTGAAGGCAGCATTCGAGAGCATGTGCACCTCGTCAATAATATACACCTTGAATTTTCCGTATTGAGGTGGATACCGAACCTGATCGATCAGACTTCGGATATCTTCCACGGAGTTGTTGGAGGCAGCGTCGAGTTCGAAGATGTTAAGGGAATTGACTTCTGCTTTTTCTTCAAAGCCATTGATCATGCGGGCCACGATACGTGCGCAGGTGGTTTTACCTACGCCGCGGGGACCACAGAATAGGAGGGCCTGGGCCAGCTTGTTGCTGTCAATGGCATTCTTGAGGGTCGTGGTAATGTGTTCCTGACCCACCACTTCGTCAAAGCCGAGGGGGCGGTACTTACGGGCAGAAACAACGAAATTATCCATCGGGGTGGCAAGATAGGTTTTTGGGGTAATAGGATGTGAAGGGCTGGGATAAAAATTCCGGACGGACTTGCCGGGAATCTTTGATGGGTTGCCGGTCACAGGTTTCCAGTTGCCGGTAGGAGCGATGAGGGTTTTACGCTCTATTTTCTGATCAGAAGATTATCCTGAACCAGGAAGGTCATAGTAGGGGTTGGGTTGTGGGCACCTGCATCAAGTAACTGGAAACTAAATCGATAAAAAAAGACCCTCAAATTATTGAGGGTCTTTTTCCTATGACTTGGTATGCCTACTGCCTCATCACCCGGATTACTTTGCGTGTATCGCCGGTTTTCAATTCCAACAGATAGATACCCTGGCTGTAATCACCCCGAATTGAATAGACGCGGTTGGTTGTCCAATCTGCGGACCGGAACAACTCCCTTCCTGTGAGGTCTGTAAATACTGCCTGCAAGGGTTGCTGATCCGTTGTCTGAACATGGACTTCGAAGCGATCCACAAATGGATTGGGGAAGGTCCGTACCGTGATTCCTTCATCGGTCAACGTTGTCGCCTCGGTATCTTCAGTCACATAAGGATCGCCGACTTGACGCGCGGCAGGATTTATGGTACTGAATGAGCGGGTCGGACCCCATAGACCAGGTGCAAGGTTCGTGGAAACGCGTGAGTAATACGTGGTTGCCTGACTTAATCCAGTGAAGCTCTTCGTTCGTGAAGCCCCGGATAAGACAATGGGCGTTCCGGTGAACGAGCTATTTGTATTGAGTTCAATCGTATAGCTGGTCGCTCCGCTCACAAGGTTAGACGTTACATTAACAGTGGTAGGAACGCTTATGGCTCCATCCGCCGGGGTGGTGACGAAGGCCAGACTTTGCGGGCTTCCGGTTGTGAAAGAACGAACGGTCGGACCCCACTGACCAGACAATAAGTTGGTCTGCACACGCACCCAGTAGGTCTGGTTATGAGCCAGCGTAAAGCTATACGTTCGGCCCGCTCCCATTTTTACGATAGACGTGCCGAGGAAATCGGCTTGCGTATTTGCTTCGATGATGTACGTTGTTGCCGAGGGAACCGTGTTTGCGGTGATATTCGTAACGTAACTCACATTCGTAGCTCCGTTGACGGGGCTGGTCATGTAGGAATAGAACAACGGGCTGTTGGTTGTGAATGACCGCACTTGCGGTCCCCACTGTCCGGGCATAAGATCCGTTTGTACACGAACATAATACACCTGATCAAATCCCAGTGTGAAGTTCAATGTTCGCCCACCGCTCCGCATGATCGAGGTGCCACTAAAATCGGGTAGCGTGTTTGCTTCGATTGTGTAGGTGGTTGCACCGGGGACTGTATTTGCCGTGATGTTCGTGACATACGGTACACCAACGGCATTATTCGCTGGACTGGTCATGTACGAGTACGTCAGCGGGCTGTTGGTAGCGAATGTACGTGATGCACCCCACTGTCCGGGTAAGAGATCAGTCTGTACCCTGACGTAATAGATCTGGTTAAAGCCCAGTGTAAAGTTCAGCGTGCGCCCACCCGTTCGGACAATGGACGTTCCCAGGAAGTCAGGCTGGGTGTTTGCCTCGATGGTGTACGTTGTTGCACCGGGCACCACATTGGCCGTGATATTCGTGACATAGTTTACATTGATCGCATTGTTGGCCGGGCTGGTTATGTACGAGTACGTCAACGGACTGTTCGTCGTAAACTGCCGGTTGGGTCCCCATGCAGGATCGAGTTCAGTCTTTGCCCTCGAGTAGTACAGGGTAGTGTACTGCAACCCGGAGAAACTCATGGTTCGTGACGATGCGGTTTGCGTAATGGTGTCCGAACTGAAATCTGCAAAGGGACTCAGTTGAACCGTATACGTTGCAGCGCCGACGTCGTTCACGGTAATAGTGGGCATGTAGGATACATTGGTGGCATTATTTCCTGGCGTCACCACGTAAGTCGACAAGGCTGCCCCAGCGGTTGTAAACTGACGAGTCTGACCCCAGGTTGGCGACAGGTCGGTTCGCACGCGGGTATAGTACGTCGTATTGGCGGCTAGTGCTGTGAATGTCATCGTTCGCCCACCAGTTCTCACTTGAGACAGGCCGTCAAAGGCGGCAGTCGTGTTGAGTTCGATGGTGTACAACACGGCGCCGATCACCAGGTTGGCGGTCACACTGCGTGTGAGGTTCGTCAGTACGACCCCCGTGGCATTGTTGGCTGGAGAGGTTACGTAGCTGAAGAACTCAGGCCCGGCGGTTGTGAAAGAACGCACCTGTCCATAATCCGGCGACAAGTTTGTCTTCACGCGGCTGAAGTATTGTTTATTATACATGAGCCCGGAGAAGCTTTGTGTACGACCACCGGACCTTACTATCGTAGTGCCCGTGAAATTGGCTATCGTATCCAACTCTATCGTGTAAGTCGTGGCGCCTGTTAATGCAACGGAAGTTACGTTCAACGTTACATTTTGGTTGATTGCATTGTTTGCCGGCGTGCTGACATATACGTTGGGAAGAGGCAAGGTGAGGCGGCTTGCGGAAGGTGCGCCTGTGGTGAGGTACATAGCCTGTGATCCGCTTCCGTTGTATTCAAATACTTTTACAAAATAGGTGGTTGACGGCGTCAACCCGGTTATATCCACTTGATTGACTGAATCAGCCATGACCACCCGGTTTCCATTGCCCTCATCGTAAGCCTGTGAGAAGTTGGAGTTGCCAGAGTACCCCACACCATCAATAGGTGTGAGATTGACTGCTAAAGTTGGACGTACTACCACCATTCGTTTTGCTCCATTGCCTGGAGTGAAGCTTGCACGCATTTGGGTAGAGTAGACGTTGGTGAACGTAATGTTTGATGCAGGAGTAGTCGGTGTGATATTGTCCACAACCAGGGATCGCCCTACGGCTGTAGCCACGGCGTACTCATAGTTGCCTCGCTGAGAAGCGGTAATGGTTGCCATGCCGGCCCTTCGTATGATGAGGGAATCACCATTCACCTTTACAACAGTGGTATCACTGCTTGTATAACTTACAGGCAGGCCAGATGAGGATGTTCCGTTAAGCCCAATTGGATTGCTGCCAAATGCCACATTAGATTGAAGTGTAAACGTAATCGTCTGCGGCTGTGGATTCGGATTAAAGAATAACAGCTGACCATAAGTCGGTTGGGTTCCCGAACTGGCGTCAAGATCTTTTAGCACGGAATAGTTGCTGCCATCGGTATTCAACTTATAGACAAGTCCGCCGAGGCTTGTGCCGCCACCCGTCGTCGCTCCATACAGCGAACCGTCTGTAGCCTGGGCCACACCATGGTTTGGCGTATAGCCCCCTGTTCCGCTGAACTCTTTCAGGATACTGTAATTCGAGCCATCCTTGTTGATGGAGAACACCAGGCCGGATGCATTATTGCCATTGTGGAATGAGGCAGTGCCAAACAGGCGGCCGTCGTGACCTTCCGTTAACCCCCAATAAGGAAGCTTACCAAGGGTATTACCGGTTTCCGTAAAGTCAAATATTTCTGTTGCCTGGGTACCATCGGTGTTCATACGAACGATGGAGCCAAACCCGCCAACGTAGCCGGTTAGGTCGCCACCTTGAAAGCATGCGATGTATAACTTCCCATCCGAAGCATGCAATATTCCCGCAGGATAGGCGCCAATGTCTTGGGTGAAGTCAAAGAACTTCTGATAGCCTGACCCATTTTTGTTGAGCCGGTAAAGCGAGCCGCCAAAATTTGCGCCTCCATAGAACGTTGCGCCGACGAGTTCTCCTGAAGGAAGTTCAATCAACGGACTCGGAGCATCGCCATAGCCCGGCAGCGCCAGGACGTCTAGTGTAGCCAGCGTGGCATAATTAGCACCATCGGCATCCATGCCATAGACTTTGCCGCCGATTGATGAGTTGGATGAGGTTGCCCCGTATAGCCTGCCATCACTTGCCAACAGCACGCCCTTCGAAGGTTGCGATGTGTCGGTGAAATCATGCAGGACTTTGATTGATGAACCGTCATTACTTAGTGAGAAGATCAATCCTTGGTTGAGTGTGCCCCCATACCGGGAGACACCGACCAGGTTTCCGTTGGGAAGACTGGTCAGAACTCCTTCCGGGCCTTTGCCAAAGCGCGCCGATCCCAGATCAGTGAGTTTTTGAAAGCCAGACCCATTGGTATTCACCTTGAGAATAGATCCGCCGCCATACGTGTCATTGTAATAAGTGAAGAACAACAGGGAACTATCAGGCAAGACAAGCGGCGCACGTTTCACGCGATAGCCGTCGGCGGCATCGAGGGTCTTTAATATCTGGAAATTTCCGCCGTCCTTATCCAGACCAAAGAGAGTACCGCCACCCCCACCTGCAACGGAAAGATTGCCTCCGTAGAAAGTACCTCCATATAGTCTTCCATCCTTTCCTTCGGTGAGGTCACCATAGAAGTAGCTGCCATCGTTGTTATTAAAGTCATGGATAACACTGAAATCCGATCCATCCGTTTTGAGCCTGAATAGCGCTCCTTCGTTTCCTACAGGCCCGCCACCGGTAGAACCTCCATAGAGATAGGGGGCATGATAATAGAGTCTTGCCGTCGGGTTAAGTCCGTCGGAATACGACAGATGG
>JANNAZ010000274.1:0-10763 GCA_031384895.1 Cyclobacteriaceae bacterium
CTATGACTGAGAACAGGATAAGGCTGACCGAAAATATTTCTTTAAAATTCATACGCGTGTACCAGACAAAGGTACGGTAAAAGAGCTGTTTTTGCTTTTTCTAAAAGCAGTTCAGCTACTATTTTGAGCTATATTGCACCGCCTATGAAACGGTTGTCTCAAGCCATACTCTTTATGCTCGTTCTTGTTCTATTGGCAAGAGCGGCTGCGGACTCATTTTTTCAGGGAGTTGGTAAATTGGGAGTTGCAACAACAGCCTCGTCTGGCGAATCAGCCGAAGAAGATGATTCGGGCGAAGATGATAAAAATTTTAATGACCCACCTACCGGTGCTGAGCTCACCTTTATGCTCGCATTCCAGAAGACCATTGCTGCCTTCATTCTCCTGGATCACATCCAGGAAATAACGGTTCCGCCACCTCAGGGCTGATTTTCTTTTCTCGAACGTTGATCATTGAATTACTCTTCAATGGCAACTCATTTTTTCAGAAAGGGACGCTTAATCAAATCAGCAACAGTGCTATGCACAAAGAAATTTCATTTAAACCGTTAGATAATTTATCCCACGATATACCTGCCGCCTTGGTGGTCTTTCTCGTGGCTTTACCGCTATGCCTGGGGATTGCGCTGGCATCGGGTGCTCCGCTGTTCTCGGGTCTGATCGCCGGTGTGGTGGGGGGTGTAGTTGCTGGATTCCTCAGTAAGTCCCCGCTCAGTGTCAGTGGTCCCGCAGCCGGCCTTGCTACCATTGTTCTTGGTTCAATCCAGGAATTGGGGTCTTTCCCGCTCTTTCTCCTTGCGGTAGTTTTGGCCGGGATTATTCAGGTGATACTCGGCTTCCTTCGTGCGGGGACAATCGGGCATTTCTTTCCCGTGTCAGTTATCAAAGGAATGCTTGCTGCTATTGGCCTCATTCTCATTTTGAAACAGGTTCCCCATGCGCTTGGATATGATGCCGATTTTGAAGGAGATGAAAGTTTCTTTCAGATGGATAACCAGAATTCATTCACTGAAATACTTAAGGCCGTCGACTATATTACTCCAGGCGCTATCGTCGTTTCGATCGGCTCACTTCTTATCCTTGTTTTGTGGACAATGCCTTTCATCCAGAAATTCGCCTGGACAAAGTTTATCCCCGCACCGTTGATTGTCGTGGCCATGGGCATTGGTCTCAATCTGTTATTCACGAATTACCTGCCTGATTTCGCAATTAAGGAAAGTCACCTTGTCAACCTTGGCGGATTTGATGGATTAAGAAGTCTCGGTGGGGTAATTACTTTTCCTGACTTGGGAGGCCTGGCAGATCTGCGCGTATACCAGATTGCTGTGACAATCGCATTGGTAGCCAGCATTGAGTCACTTTTGAGTATCGAGGCGACAGACAAGTTGGATCCATACCGTCGAATTACACCACTCAATGCGGAGTTGAAAGCTCAGGGGGCCGCAAATATCGTGAGCGGAATGTTTGGAGGGCTCCCGGTTACGGCGGTAATTGTTAGGAGTTCAGCAAACATCATAGCCGGCGCCCGTACGAAAAGTTCAGCAATCCTTCATGGGTTCTTTCTGGTTGCCGTTGTTCTTGCTTTTCCATTTTTTCTTCAGCAAATACCCCTCGCCTGCCTTGCCGGGATATTGCTCGTTGTGGGGTATAAGTTGAATACGCCGGAGTTGTATCGTTCAACGTATCGAAAAGGCGTTGACCAGTTTCTGCCATTCCTGGTCACCATCGCGGCCATTCTGCTGTCCGATTTACTTACGGGGATAGCCATTGGTGTTCTGGTAGCTATTTTCTTTGTGCTAAAGACAAACTTTCAAACCGCGATGATTGTTGTGAATACAGACTCACAGTTCCTGATAAAATTTACGAAGGACGTTTCTTTTGTGCATAAATCCTCCCTTAGAAAGGCCCTCGAAAAGATTCCAGAGAAATCCATGGTCATCATTGATGGCACGAAAAGCCAATTTCTGGATGCTGATATCATCGAGACAATTGAAGACTTTATGTTGAGCGCTCCGACTAAGTCAATTGAAGTTGAAATAAAAAAGGCAAGTGGTGCTAGTTCTCAATTATTTAGAAAAACCGAATAACATGAAATCATACGAAAAGCTCTTACTCGAAAACAAAGCCTGGGCCGCCGAATAGATCGGCAAGGACCCTGAATATTTTTCCCGGTTGTCTCACCTTCAGACTCCTGAATTTCTCTGGATCGGATGTTCCGACAGCCGGGTTCCAGCCAACGAAATCACCAACACAGCGCCTGGGGAAATATTTGTTCACCGCAATATTGCTAACCTGGTGGTTCACACAGACCTGAACATGCTCAGCGTATTGCAGTATGCAGTGCAAGTTTTGAAAGTCAAGCACATCATTGTATGCGGTCACTATGGCTGCGGAGGAGTTCGCGCGGCACTGAGCCACCAAAACCTGGGGCTCATCAATAAGTGGCTCCGCAACATTAAGGATGTGTACTATTTCCATAAAGAGGAATTGGGAGCCCTGCCGGCCGGTGATGCGCGTCTGGACCGACTGACAGAGCTCAATGTAGAAGAGCAGGTGATGAACCTGGCCAAGACATCCATCGTCCAGTCTGCATGGAAGGAGCATAGCCGACCAACCTTGCACGGTTGGGTGTACCGACTAACCGACGGAATTTTGCATAACATTAGTCGTATGGACCCCAACACACCGTTGGATCCCATCTACGAATATGATTCTTAGACAAAATAGCTTCTCAATGAATAACGCAGGACCCTCCGCCACAGGCTGACTCAGTGAGGCATACCGGCAATAATCCCGTGTGAGCCGAATTACACCCCCTGAGTTTTCTCTTTTGTAATAACCTCGAGAAAATCTTCTGCGAATTTCTCCGTGTACAGGATTTCTGCCGTATCCAGAAGGTCTCGCTTCTTGTAGAAGAGGAGCCTGTTCTTGTGGCATTCGATATGGATGTCTTCCCGGTTCTCCAGGAATTCGAGTATTGGCTCCGAGAAGAATCCCCGAATTTTTTCTTCGTGGTCTCCTTTGAGGAAATATTTCTTTGAAAAAACCGGATGGTTGGCGAAGTCAATGTCGCGGGTTCCCGCCAGTTCAGAGAACTTAGTCAGCAATCCTTCCGGTTCGAGCGCAAAATCAGGAATGGCTACTTCGACCTCGGCAATTTGCACTAAAGTGATCTGCATATCATTCGTAGCTGAAAGTGCCCCTTCGGTCAGGGTGACATCCGAAACGCTGATGCGTCCGTGTTCCAGGAATTTTTCAAGAATATTTTCTTCGTACGAAATCTTCACCCCACGTTGAATAGGGAAGTTTTTATACTTCATCGCATTGCGAACGCGCTGTGGGTAGAAGGCATACTCGTTACCCGTCGCAAATTCGCGAAGATCCAACTGGCGGGGACTGAGTTTGATTTCAAATCTGGTCCGGGCATCCGGATCAAATTTACGTGTGGCAAAAGGATGGTTGGAGAAGGTCTTGAAATTGTCAAAACCCTGTATGGCAACCGCGCCACCGGCGTGCTGATACTCTTCCTCGAAATGATGCAAAGCCTCCATGAAGGAGTGGTCAACAATTTTCGCGTCTGCAAAATTTATGGATACTTTTTTTCCGGGTTCCAATTTGGAAAATAACTTCTTGTAGCCGATTAGGTTGGAGAAAATGGCCGAGTCCTTTACTTTGATTTGATAATTTCCGTTGTCATCAACGTACTCGTAGCGTGCTTTCAACAAGCTCCGAAGTGGAGCGCCGTTGATAATATGAAAGAGAAACTTCATCAAAATACCTGCGCCAACACCGATCAACAAATCGGTTGCCACGGTTACGATGATCGTAGTCACAAAAATGACCAACTGTTCAGAACCAATTTTGTAGGTTTTGAAAAACTCATTGGGTGATGCAAGGCGGTAGCCAACGGAAATGAGCAAGGCGGCCAAAGCCGTGTTCGGGATCATTTCGATAACGGGGATGAAAGCGATCATCGCCACCAGCAGGAAGAATCCGTGAAAGAAGTTAGACCAGCGGGTGCGACCGCCAAAGGAGATGTTGGCCGAGCTGCGAGCTACTTCAGAGATCATTGGGAGGCCGCCAAGTGCTCCGGAAACCGCATTGCCCATACCGACAGCAATAAGATCCTTGTTGGGATTTGATATGCGCTTCCAGGGATCCAGGCCGTCAATAGCTTTTACTGTCAGTAATGATTCAAGGCTGTTAACAAATAGAAACATGATTACATATTTCCAAAAGACCCAGGATCCGATGGCAGAGAAGTCAGCACTGAAGTTGATAGCCCCCCAGAAATCACCAATCTTCACCAGGTCAAAAGCGGGTTCCGTGTGTTGAAAGTCCATGATCAGCGCCATGGGGATAGTCACAAGAAGCACGACCATCGGAGGCGGTAACTTTTTGGCCAGCTTGAATTTCAACAGGGGCATGCCAAAAATAATGATTAAGCTCACTGCGCCGACCAGCGTTACGCGCGGATCCTCGTTCATGATCGAATGAGGAATCATCTCATATAATTCTACAGGCTCCAGGCCTTTGAGTGTGGCGGGGTCAATTCCAAGCAGTACATGAATCTGTTTAGAGAAGATAATAAGACCGATGGCAGCAAGCATTCCATGTACGGCCGAATGTGGGAAGAAATCACTGAGTGAACCGAGTTTCATGAATCCAAATCCAATTTGCAAAAGCGACGCAACGACTATGACTCCTAATGCCATCTGCCACCCCTGAGTTCCTCCACCCATTTCGGTAACAGCACCAGCACAGATAGTGATTAGGCCCGCTGCGGGGCCTTTGATGGTTAACCGTGAACCGGCAAAGAAACTTACAAACAGACCGCCAATCATAGCTGTCAGCACACCCATGGCTGGCGGGAATTCACTTGCCTTTGCGATCCCCAGACTTAGTGGCAATGCAAGCAAAAAAACCAGGAAGCCCGACATTGCATCGGAGCGCCAGTTCTGCTTCAGGCCCTCGAGGCCATCTTTGGGGATTTCGGTAGTCATATGTATCGTCTTTGGGGTTAAGCCTTTCTTTTTCTTATCAGTTCAAGTACACCGTTGACAAACGTCAGGGGGTGAGGGGGATTGCCGGGCACATACAAATCAATGGGATATTTTTCGAGGAAGCTTCGATCCAAGGCCTTGCTTCCGGCAAATATTCCTCCACTGATGGCATCGGAGCCCACCAGGATAATAATTTTCGGAGAGGGAACCGCGTCATAGCAAATCTGAGTTGCCTCCGCCATGTTCTCGCTTATGGGTCCGGTGATCACAATGCCATCACAGTGGCGGGGAGAAGCAAGAAATTCAATCCCAAATCGCCCCATATCGAAATTTGGATTGCCGCAGGCGTTGAGCTCAGCTTCATCTGCATTGGACCCTGCGGCCGAAATTTCACGGAGTTTGAGGGATCGTCCAAAAAGTGAGCGTATTTCAGCGCGTACGTTGGATTCATCCAACAAGATCGGGGATGAATCCCCTTCCTTCACGATCAGCCGCTCTCGAACATTGGTTGCGATTTTGTAGTCGGCCGTGAACTTGACCTTATTGGGAAACGCAAACGCGCACTCTCCGCACATCACGCATTTGCCCATGTCAATGCGGACAGGCGCTTTTCCGATCGCGCCGGTAGGGCAAAGAGAGGCAAGCGCCTCCTCGTCAACACGCTCAAGGGAGATCTCCGGCCGCCCTTTGAAGGGGCCCGGTACATTCGGCTCGGTGACATCCGGAATGAATTGTTTTCCGAGCCGGTTTAGAATTTGTATTTCTGGAAGTATCGTCATCGTTTCTTGATTATCGGTTAAAGGTCAAAGCCGCAATAGCTCAGGTTGTAACTCTTGTTGTTGATCGGGAAATCAGAAATTTCCAGATCCCTTAAGCTCAGGGCCAGCGCAAGCCAGTTGTGGAATGAAGGATCTTTGATTTTATAGTGAGCCACTTTGCCCTGATCGTCAGTTACGGCGCAATGACAGATTTCTCCGCGCCATCCCTCCACCAGGGATACACAAAGCGCATTGGGTGTAAGCGTCAATTCCTGTTCCGGGATAGGCGTGGTAGCGGGCGCTGAAGCTTCCCATCGCTTGGATAGATCGCGAACGAAGCGAACAGAGTCGCGAACCTCATTGTTGCGGATCATCATCCTTGCCCATACATCTCCTTGCTCCAGGGTCTGGGAGTCGATCGTATACTTTTTATACGCCGAGAACGGATGTGACTGGCGAATATCGGAGCGGACGCCTGTCACACGTGCGGCCATCCCAACGGCACCAATGAGCCTCATTTGTTTTTCAGTAACCTTGCCGATGCCTTCTGCGCGCATCAGGAAGCTTGGCAGGGAAAACAGACGGTCTGCCATCGGTTCGAGGGTGGCCTCAATCTTGTTCAGTAGGTCACTTAACTTGCCTCCCAGTTCAGCAGTAAAAGGATAGTGGGTGCCACCAACGCGGTTGAGTCCTTTGCCGAAGCGGTTGCCACACCAGGTCTGCATATAATTAATGACCGGGGTTCGCAAAGTTCCAAACACGGAGGATGCCAGTTGATAAGCCATGCCAATGTTTACATTTCCCAAATCACCGATGTGCATGGCAATGCGTTCCAGTTCGAGCGCCATGGTTCGCTCCAGTTCGAGTTGTTCCGAAACAGAAACGTCGCCTAGCGATTCCATCAGGCTGACGAAGGCCAACGAGTGACCGAGAGCCGTATCACCCGCAATCGATTCGGAGAGTATGGTCCGCTGGAGAAGTTTGGATTTTTCCAGGAAGAGCGCCTCAATTCCCCGGTGCTGCCAGCCGAGTTGAATTTCTAAATGAAGTACAGTTTCTCCGTTGCATAAAAATCGAAAATGGCCAGGCTCAATAACTCCCGCATGGATAGGTCCGACACCGACTTCATGAAGTTCGCCTCCGTCAATTCGGTAGAAGGGATAGTTGTTGATGATATTCGTGCGGTCGGCACGGTTCCAGGCGTACCGCACAGGCTTTGGCCATGGATGATACATGAACTCAATCCCGAAATTCTCGGAGATCTCGCGTTCATAGATATGCATGGCATAGTGTGTTTTTGATAATGCGGCAAGCCGCGGGGGAGTCGTGCCATCCAGGAGACTTGAAAAGACTTTAATCGTATGATTCAAATCATCTGCGATGCAGCAGATAAGTCTGATCTGTGTGCCGGTCCGATACGCATAGTTGTTCACGCAATGATGACTCTCTTGCTTGAGAAGATGATCAGCTACCAGAAAGTACTCATGGTACGGCATGGTCGGCAGATCCTGGAGAGGAAGGGTTCCCTGATTTTTCAGGGTAGCAAAGTTTTCCTGGATATTCATAGTGGTAACGCCTGTATGGCGAGTTCAATATTTCTTACAATGAAGTCAGGGCGAAACAACCCGATGTAAAATACAGCGAGAATTAAACCCAATTGAAGAATGGACTCGTAGGGGGCGGCGCCACTGATATTGATCTTGGCAAGTGGTTTCTTCAGGAAGATTATCCCGAGTAACCGGACTGCCAGGCCGTAAATAATAACAAGCACCAAAATCAAGATCAGGATGGCAAGCCACCAGAAATTCTTTGCAACCAGTGCCTGAAACATCATCAATTCGGTAATAAGCATTCCCGAAGGGGGCATTGCGATAATGGAGAGGAAGCCAAGCAGTAAAACGAGCCCACCTAGTGGATTGACCCGGAGGTAACTGCCTATACCGTCGTCGATCTTGCTCCCGTAGATCCGGTGCATTTGAGACACCTGGAAAAAGAGACTTGACTTCGCCAGCGAGTGCATGATGAGGTGAAGTACGGCGGCGAAGTAGCCGACACCGCCGCACGAAAACGCGATAATCACCAACGATGCGTGCTCCATACTAGAATACGCAAACAGGCGCTTGATGTTCTTGACCTTAAGCAAATAGGCGGCCGCGAAAAACAACGAGACCATGCCAGTAATCATCAAGAGTTTATTCATCCAAGGGAGGATGGTGGTCCCTGAGAAAGCTTCATAGAATCGATAAATAGCTACGAACCCGGCATTCATCAAAACACTTGAAAGGCTGGCGCCGACTTGTGAGGGCGATGCATCCTTGGCGTCAATGTCAACATTGAACAAGGGAACCAAACCCATCTTCACGCTGAAGCCGGTGAGCACAAGCAGGAAACAAGCCTGAAGCCAGACGGGATTGAGTCGGCCAGCTTCTGCCTTGATCGCAACAAAAGTAAAGTCGATATGTCCTACTTTGTGTGCGGCGAGTCCCAGAAAGAGGATCCCGGCAAATGCGATAGCGATTCCGATCGAGCAGACGAACAGGTATTTCCAGGTTGCCTCAAGAGAATCCTGATTGCGGTTGTGGTAGATAAGCACCGAGGCACCAAGCGTAGTTGCTTCCATGAATGCCCAGAGCGTACCAAAGTGAGAGGTGAAGAGCACACCTACGATGGCGCCGGTAAAGAAGATCGTTCCGGCATTGTGTAGTGCGACTGTACTGGCTACTACGTCGCGGTTTTTGACAAACTTGATATAGTGGATTGCCGATAAGAAACTGACGATCATGAGAACAACAAAGAATATCATGCCGAGGCGGTCGGCGAAGAAGAATTCACCGTAAGATTCCCCGATGTGTCCGGATAACGAGACCCCGAGTAAAACCAGCACACCAACATACAGGAAGACCAACCCATGGCTAATGGGAATGCTCCTTACGAAGTAGGCGGTTATGGTGAGGGCAACCGTGATTGACAAGAATAGTTGGAAATCCATCCGATTAGTCTTTTAATTGGGACAATTGAGAGATGTCAGTGTTCTGAAAATAATCCTTCAGCTTGTTGAAGAAGATACCCATGATCAACACACTGGTGAAAATGTCGAGGAGAATCGCCGCGTTAACAAACATAGGCATCTCTGAACCCAGGGCGAGGGAAAGCAGGAAGATTCCGTTTTCAATAACAAGGTATGCGATCAAGTGTGTCACCAGGTCGCGGTTGTTGATGGCGATGAACAAGCCAATAAGGATGGATGAAGTGGCAGCCGTAAAGTATTTCACATCGAGAAATTCATCGTGCATTTCATGGGAGGTGATGAAACTCAGCACGATAATCACCAAGGCAATGAAAACCGAGTAGTATCCTTTTACCGGACTGTTCTGGTGGCGGTGCGTTTTTCCACGTGTAATACGAAGCAGAAAGAGCGGAACAAAGATCGCTTTGAAGACCAAGGTCTCCATCAGGATGAAAAGCAACTGAAGGACATCTACCTCATGCAATTCCAGCAAGGCTAAACCGAACAACAAAACACCTTGCAGGCCCATGAGCGGATAATAGCTTTTGACCATTTCCACCTTGGCCAGGTAGATTAAGGTGATAATGAAAATGATAATAATAAAATTGATCATGGCGCTAGATTTTGTTGTTGAGGATGATGATTACGAAAATCAAGATCATGGAAATGGCGGAGATGGAGAGAATATACTGCGCGTTCATTGCCATCTTGTTGCGCGCACGAAATGATTCTAAGTATCCGATCCCAATGGCAAATCCCACCTGGAGAATAAAATACACAAGAATCTGAAGCCCAAGATCCCAGGTTTGTGGGATAAAGCAACTTGCGCTAAGGGTACTAAAGAGGACAAACTTGATATTGTTGGCGATCTTAATCAACCCGAGGTCAAAACCACTGTGATCAAGTACCATCACTTCATGGACCATCGTGAGTTCCAGGTGGGTCAGCGGGTCATCAATGGGTAGGCGGCTTGTTTCAACCAGTGTAATGTTGGCCAGGACAAATCCGGCGATGATGGCGATGATGATTGAAAAGTAGTCTTGATAGTGAAGATTGATAAATATCTCGTTGAACGAACTATGGCCGGTGTACATGGCCAACGATCCCATCAAGATAAAGAACGCTGGCTCAGCAAGCAGTGAGTAGAACGCTTCGCGATTGGCTCCCATGCCTTCAAATCCGCTGGACACATCGAGTGCGCTTACGATGATGAAGAACCTGCCCAATCCCAAAATGTAAGCGAACATGACAAAGTCACCCGGAAAGGAAATCAATGCCTTGTGCTGATCGAACGGAATGAAGAAGGCGGCCACGAGGACAGACGCGAGGTAAATGGTGGCACCAATTTGAAAGACATAACTTGAAGATGTGCTGTAAACACTTCCCTTTTTCAGAAGGCGAACAATGTCGAGCCAGGGCTGAAGAATGCCTGGGCCTTTGCGCCCGCTAAACAGGGCCTTCGTTTTAATAATGACGCCGGGAAAGAATATACTGGCGAGTAGAATGACTGCGATGGCGAGCATATCAGATATAGTTTAAATAGGTTAAGAGCACAATCAGAATCATAAAGATGACCGGGTACATGAGGTAATGATGAATCATTCCCGTTTGTAGCCGTCCAACCATAGGAAGGTACTTTACAAGCAATCCGATGATGGTAGTCACCGTAGATTGCTCAACACGATCGGCGGCGTGGGTGTGAAAGCTACGCTTGCCAGGGAATATGTCTTGTTCGCCAATTGGTTCGAATTCTTTATGAAAGGTGATGGCTGGCCGAGCTACCTCGATAAGGCTATCTGCATAGGAGGTAGGTGTGTACTGATGGCGAAAGTCTCCAGCGGAATACCCGCACCCCCACGTGGGGCCTGCTGCTTTAATGGCCCGTGCCTGCTGCCAGGCTCGCAGGCCGTACACTCCACCAATGGTGCTTACCAGAATAAGATTGGTAAACCCGATTGCACTCAGCGTGGGTCCACTGAGCATCAAAGCAGATGA
>JANNAZ010000038.1:0-3680 GCA_031384895.1 Cyclobacteriaceae bacterium
TCATATTTATCAGGAAATCTGAATTGATGTTGTAATGGCTAGGGGTTTTTATTGATGACCTCAAATAACCATAGCGATCTTGAAAGTCCGAATAATTGGAGCATGATTCATTTATTCCTAGTGACTTGATGACCTCACAAAAGTTGGTATTCAGATTGACCGCCCTTTTCTTCGTTTTTTCCTTTTCAATCGCAGGGCGGACTCAGGAGACGTGTAGTCAAGTTCCTTCGCGGATGTGAGATCCCTCAAAAGTTTATCTAATTCGAACTCTCCGAAAGAACCATCGTTTCTCGGAAGAGGGTTGATGATTTTACGATTGCCAATATCTATTTCCTGGTCAAGTTTAATTGATCTTGTTCGATCATTTGCCAGTTGAATTGCTGTGCGATCCCTTCCTTGCTCATAGTCTATCTTGTTTTTGATAGTGGTCCATTTAAAATCGTTTCCCAGTTTGCTTCCCGTGACCAGAAATCCTTCATAGCCGTAGGACACACCGCTTACGTAGCCGGTAGATGCTTGATTGAATAGCAGATTGATACCCTTGCTTTCTAATGCACCAATGAATTCCTGAACTGTCTTTCCCGGATTATCTTCAAGCGTTTTCTTAATGGTAGCTTGGAGCCACATCTTTACCGAGGGGCTGTTCGTCCGCTTCATCATTTCCATTTCGTCCTTGGTTATAGCTCGTACCCTCGCTTGCCGGCTGGAAATGACTTCGGCTAGTTTGTATTTCTTTTCCAACCGCCGGAGTATTTCCTCGCATCGTGCAAAGTCATTGCTGTCGCTTAACACCTTGCCATCGTATCCGATCCGATTGACCAGGATGTGAAGGTGGGGATGGTTCGCGTTGTGGTGGCGGAACATGATATACTGGTGCTGCGTGAAGCCGCTGTCCCGTAGGTACTCCTGACCGATCTGGATCATGGTCGCGTTAGACAAATCTTCTGTTGGAGGGAAATTGATCGAGGTATGGTAGAAGAACTTTTGAAGGTTCGGGCGCATTACCTTGACCATCAGAACCTCTTTCAAAATGCTTTTTTCGGAAACCTCTACGAACGAATGATCTAAGACCTCGGCCACATTCTTTGCAACCTTCTCCAAATTATGGCGCAGGGCTCCCCGGAAGCCTTTACCCTTGATCATGTTGGCTGTCATGGACAATGGCTTTAAGTATCTTATTCAAAAGCACAATCAATTGAAGTTGAAGGTCGCGAAGTTCCTTTGGGAAATCGCCCTGGTTAAGCTTGTGGGCGGCCTGATTCAGGTTGACTCCAATCCTTTTCAATTCCTGGTAGATGGAAGCATCCAACGGCGACATTCTAACAGGCGGGTTCTTTCCCGTAAAAACTTTCTGTCTTATCCAGCGAGCTGGACTTAGCCCACTAGCCACTGCATATCCATTAATCTTGGTATTCTCCTCTGTTGTAAGTCTGATGTTCACCTGCACAACTCTTTTATCCTTTTCATCAATTTTTGGTCTGCTCATAATTGTAAAATCGAACGAAGTGATCAATGTTGTTTAAGAAATCTGTTGGCAAGCAGGTTGTAGCGTAGCGGAAACATTGCTTGCTCCGAACTTCCAAGGTCTACCGCTACCTGAACTAAGCTGCCATTTATGTGGCCTTGTTTGACTTTGATTGAACATCCTGCCTTACTTTGAACTTGCCTGGCGTTAATTGACCAGCTTCGGTCTCATGGGCATCCTTGAATTCCCGTTTTCGTGTAGTCAATGCTCCTGGCTTTCCAGTACCGACCTTTTTGAATCTTGCGACCGCTCTTGCCAGGCTGAAATAGCGAAGCTGAACGCTTGTCCCTGGCTCTTTCTCCAGGTCTTCCTTTATAAAATCCAGGACCATCTTCACAGACATAGACGCAACTTCCTCAGCATACATTTTCACCAGCAGTGTGTAGGCCCCTCGTCTTCTCTCCTTTAAAAACCTGATGACGTGCTTCTTTTCCATTCAAGATGTCATTTGACGTCCTTGCCCAGATACACCCGAACAGTTTTCGCATTTAGTGTTTTGAACTCCTTAAAATCTTGGGACACATTTCCACCGGCTGATGTGAAATCCATATAGTAGTAACCTTCATTGTCCTTCCTCTCACGTTTAAGCAATTCGTTCGCTTTCCCGTAAGCTGAAAGGATGACCTTTGCTCGTTCAACTTCAATGCCCATTGACCGATACCAAGTGACCACGACAATGAACATTAAAAAGACTAAGCCAACCAAGCACCATCTGAGTGTAATGCCGAGTTGAAATTTCCAAGCAGCTCCGTCGGAATAAAATTTGAATTCCGTGGGGTTTATTCGGGCGGAGGCCTCCTGAACCAGAGACGCAATCGCTTTATTGTTCTGGTTATTCAATTGCATTTCCTTGTGAATAATATAGAGTGCGGGAATGACGGGATTGTCGGGTGTGAATTGAAACCCGAACTCCCTAAGAAGGAAGGCACAGAAGGAACGCAATTCTTTTTGCTCCTGATCGGTCATTGCCATGACTTAGAGATTTAGTTCTTCAATAGGCTTTATAAAATAAATAGCCGCGAATGGGCTCAACCCTGATGTGCCCTTTCCATCTTTCAACACGTTCTCAACGGTCCTCAACGCGATTTCACCCTTGTCTTTCACGAGGTCAAAGGTGATCGAGGAGAGCTTCTTCTCACTGATATAATCCAGCAGAACGCCCTTCTGCTCTGCCGAACACGGATAGAAGCCATTCATCGCGACAATGATTTCAAGATGCCCTTTTGTGGACTCCACGAGTTCGTCCAGGTATTCCATGGTGGCCTTGAAAATATTCCCACCACCGACTACGCAAACAAGTTGCAGTTGAATTTCACTTTGGACGAGTATTTCCGTGATCACGTCAATCCCATTCATGGAAAAGTATTTAGGCAATTGTTCCGCTACACTTGCTCCAAGATCTGCGATGAATAGTTCCTTGGGTGCTTCGATAACACTTTCAAAGAGCCCGTTGAAAGCACCCCTGTCGATTCTCTTGGTTGTTGGATCGAGGAATGAAACTTTGATTGGCTCGCGATAGGCAAGCTGCTTCATTGAAGTTGTGGTTGCGTCGTCAAGATCGAGTATAACTGCGTTTCTGTATTTCTCCGCAAGCATGAATGCCAATACTGATTTACCGGAGCCGCCTTTGGCCTGGGTGATAAAATGGATTTTCTTCTTCATGATGTTTGTCTTTAGATGCCCTCCAAGGTTAGTTTCTTTCCGGCAAAATGGGCGTTGCGCTTATGTGCCTCGAGCATCTTTTCGAGATCCTCGTAGTCGTAAAAAATGACTCCGCCGATCTTGGTGTATGGCAGAGTTCCATTTACGCGTAGGTGCGCGAGTGTCCCAGGCGAGAGCGTGAGCATTCTCATAACCTGGTGGGACTTCAGCCACTTCCGGGCGGGAGTAGTTTGCTTTTGAGATACGATTTTCTCTATCTCAATGAGGAGTTCCTGCTTAAAACTTTGCAGGTCTTCCGGGGTGAGAATGTTTACTGGCATAATTGATAATTATTTATGGTTCAAAGGAAAAAACTAGACGCATTCTAAAACAGCCACAGGGGCCACGTGGCCCCTCTTAAGTCGCTGAGAATCAAAATGAAGAAATTGGGAAAAATCCTGTTGGGAATGTGTGCTGCCATAATTGAAAATGATTATGGCGCAAAGGAAAAAAG
>JANNAZ010000317.1:0-5734 GCA_031384895.1 Cyclobacteriaceae bacterium
GGCGGGTTGAGGTGGTTACTCTTTAGCGGGTGAGATTGGGGTTTGAATCCCGCTGACAATTGCTTCCAGGGCGAAATGATCGGACAAGTCCATGTGGTTTTTATGCCATGGGTGTCGCATGATTTTTACACGGCGCGAGACGCTGTAGGGAATATCATTGGGGGAGCGGACCAGTACATAATCGAGGAGGAGTCGGTATTCCTTTCTCTGCTTGCAGAGGTCGTTATAGGGGCGGTCCATGGTGTACTGCTGGGGGCCGAGTAAGTCATAATCTTCAACATCCAGTGTTTGAAGCATCTTTGGGTATCGCGCGAGGCGGTTGACAATGTCCTGTGTAATGCCTGCCGGCAACTCGGTGGGGATTGACTTGATGGTGTTGAAGTCACCACAAATGAATTGAGGAACATCGGGTTTGGTGTACGGCTTCAATAATTCGGTATACAACTGATTGTATTGACTGTACATTATTTCCGCAGCGCCAAAGGCCTGCAGGTGTGTTCCAATTACTTGTATGGTTTTTCCATGGACAGTCATCTCAGCAAGCAACGCGCCCTTGCGGGATAATTTGTCGAATCCTGAACGATCGGTGTATCGGATTTCATGCACTTCCTTAATGGGATAGCGGCTGAAGATCATAACGCCTCCGTTTGTTTTGAGGGAAATGGTTTGCTTGTTGAGTACCTCGGTATGGTAGGGAAATTCTGTGGCAAGACCATTGGCAATAATTCTTCTACTGCGGTTCTTAAAAAGTTCCTGGAAGACCACGACGTCGTAATGATGCGTTTTGAGTTGTTCAACAATGATTTTGGCACGCTTGGCCTTGCCGTTGTTGTTTACAAGGCGAGGTAACATCTGTATGTTCCAGGAGAGAAGGCGCAGGGAGTCTTGCGAAAGGGCGGGGCTTGCACTAACAACCAGCGTGAGTAGAATTAGCAGGAGACGAATTCGCATGGTTGAATAAAGATCGGAAGTTTAGAGTTGAAAGTCTAGATATAAAGTCTAAAGTCGAAGGTTGAAGGTTGAAGGTCTAAAGTTTCGGTTGAGGGATCGTTGATTCTGGCTGATTTTGCTATCTTCGCTTCCATTAAGAATCTTGAAGAATATTTTTTAATGACCCTAAACCCACCTTACATGAAAATCAAAAGTTTTTTCTCCAGGCCTTTGCGGCTAATTATGGTAATTGTCGCGATGGTCCTATGCTCATTTATTCCTTCATCTGCACAGGAAACTGTGGTGATTACCCTCCACGTGGATACCGGTCAGATTGACGGCAAGAATTTGGCTGCCACATGTACATTCGGACAGGAGGACGGTATTTCGAATGAAGAGTATACCGTGGTGGTCAACGTTGGAGACATTATCGTTTGGGAGGGTGTTTCTTCCAGTTCAGAGGAAGACGTTGTCAACATAACTAAAATCAAGTACGTAAAGGGAAAGAATATTTTTGGTAAGGATCTTGGGCCAAGCAACAGTGACCCGCATCAAAAGGTGACAGCAAAAGTGCTCTCTGGTACCGACGGTGGAGCGTATAAGTATGATATTTCATTTACGGTCTTCCATAACGGCGTAAAACGAAATGGGACATTCCACATTGATCCCAAAATAGAAACGCATTAATGTTGAAGTGCTATCCATTTCTACATTTTGAGGCGGCGTTTCTCTGATCAATCAAACCGGAACAGAAGGGCAGGGTTGACCGTAGCCCTTTTTCTTCTCTGCTTGATTTCTGTATATGGCCAAAGAAAGGCCGTGGCTGATAGCTTGGAATCCGTTTATGTATCGGGTAACTATAACCCTCGGGATAAATTGGAAATTCTCAATGGCCTTGCGATCAATCATCCTGATCCCGAGAGAAAACTTCTGTACAGTGAGGAACTGATACAAACGGCTCAGGCGTTGGATTCTGTCGATTACCTGGTTCAGGGATATCATGAAAAGGGAAATGCGTTGAGGTTGAAAAGCGACCTTACCCATGCCTTGGAAAGCTATTTTCAGAGCGCAAAGATTCTCGGTGAGGAAAAGGCTACCCGCCATCTGGGCACGCTGTATATTTCGATTGCCGATGTTTATGCAATCATGGGCAATCACGCGAATGCTGTGAAGTATCATCAGCGCGCCATAAGCATTCTTCGGAAGGAAGGTAACTCTGTAGATTTGGCTTCCGCCTTGCTTAATGCGGGGGATGAATTCATCACCGTTCATAAGTGGGATTCGGCTTTGATTTATACCGAAGAGGCGGGGCTCATGTTCGAAAACCTGCATTCGCCGCTTGGCGAAGGGTATAGCCTGGGCAACCTGGGTATGATTTACGCGCAAATGGGTGACAACCGGAAAGCGGAGGAGAATATGAACCGGGCGATCGATGTGCTCGATGAGCTGGATGAGTATTACCCGATTGCGGTTTATTTGTTATCGATTTCAGATATCTACCTTGAAAATGGCGACAAGGCTGCTGCGCTGAGCTATGCTTCCCGGAGTCTGGAGTTGGCCAAACAATACGGACTTAAAGATCAGATCAGCGAGGCCAATTTGAAACTGTCTCAAATCTATGAGAAAGCCGGCAAGCTGGCCGAATCGTTTGGGTACTACAAAAATCACATTGCCTACAAAGACAGTGTGAAAGACATTGTATCCGTTCAGGAGATGGCCGATCTGCGAACTGACTTCGAAGTTTCCAGAAAGCAGGTTGAAGTGGATCTGCTCAGCCAGCAAAAGAAGAACCAACAGATTATTGTCATCGGCACAGGGGTTGCACTTTTCCTGATTTGCCTTTTGGCGTATGGCCTATACCGGCGGTATCGATTTACCCAGGAGACCAATTTGATTATTGAGAAGGAGCAGGAGCGTTCAGAAACACTGCTTCTCAGCATCCTGCCGAAGGAAACGGCACAAGAACTAAAGCAAAGCGGTAAGGTTCAGGCCAAGAGGTTTGAGTCGGTCACTGTTATGTTTGCGGACTTCAAAGGCTTCACGCAGTATGCCGAGAAATTATCGCCAGAGAAATTGGTTGAGCGCGTCGACTTCTATTTTTCGAGGTTTGACAAGATTATGGAGACCTACGGCCTAGAAAAAATCAAGACGCTGGGGGATGCGTACATGTGTGCCGGGGGCCTGCCGTTTCCCACGGAGGATCATGCTGTAAAAATGGTGCGGGCGGCACTTGAATTTGTTGCTTTTGTGGAGGAGACCAAACAGTCCGGTTCGGATGCGCATGCGTTTGACATCCGTATCGGGATCAATAGCGGGCCGGTGGTAGCGGGCGTGGTGGGCACCAAGAAATTTGCCTACGACATCTGGGGCGATACGGTAAACATCGCTTCGCGGATGGAATCAAACTCAGCGCCGGGAAAAATCAATGTATCGGAAAGTACCTACCGGTTGATAAAGGACAAGTTCGATTGTACGTACCGTGGTGAAATGGAAGTGAAGAACAAGGGGATGATGGGGATGTATTTTGTTAATGACATCCCAGGTTAACCCCAAAGACTGAAAGCGATGGCTATTGCGAAAAGCAAAAGAAATACTCCACCGATCTGATACCCTACCGGGTTTTTGGCCATAGGACGATCCATGGTTTTTAATGAGAGCTCAGGTAAAGCAAAAGCCACCAGGGCCTTAATCACCTGCGCAATGCCCAGGCTGGTTACCATGATTGGGATAGCGCCCTGCCAGGTCCAGTGAAACGCAAGGATAATAGCACCAAGAGACAGACTAAGAAATCCGTTGGCTATAGCTCCTGCCTTGCCGTAGCTGCGCAACACCGCAAAAAAATCAATCCAAGCATTGGCCTTAACCAGATGGGAAATCCCAATAACAGCACAATTGATCATCACGTAAATTTCAATGGCCCGTTCCATGTACCTACTGGTAGCTAAAGCGCCCAGCTGCCCCGATACGTCCTCTTCACAAACTGATTTGCCAAATCAAAGTTCGTCACCTTCATATTTTCGCCGTCCCAAAGCAATTTGATGCCACGGCCGGGATAGTCAAACTCGTTGGGTTTGTCTCCGCGTGGCACGCGAATGTCGTGACTGCGGATGGCCAGGTTGCCCATCAGTATCGCTTCTGTAAGCGGACCTGCAATCTCAAATGGAGAACTCAGCTCCATCTTTCCGTATCCAGCCTTGCAGGCTTCTACCCAGTGCGCATAGTGTCCTTCCATACCCCCGGGGACTCGCTTTACTGTCTGCGGTAGTGTTACTTCTTTGTTGCGGGTAGTAGGCAGTAGGTTGGGCTCGAGCCCGTATGTAGCGCAGGTCATTTTGCCTTTAGTTCCTATAAACAATACACCATTGCCATTATCATCAGAGTCACCGAAGGGTTCGTTGGGTCCGAGTTCTTCCGGGCGCTCAGGCTGAATGCCGCCATCCATCCAGTGGAGTTTTACGGCCGGCTTATTGTCGCGTGCAGGGAAAGTGAAAATGATATGCGAGGAGGTTGGTCCGCTTTCAGGAAAGTACCCCCTGCGGAAGGGTCCGGTATAAACCGTTCCGACACTGGCTGTTACATCCGTGGGATAAGTTAACCCGAGCACACTGAATGCAGGCTCGATGATGTGACAACCCATGTCGCCCAATGCGCCTGTTCCATAATCCCACCAGCCCCGCCAGTTGAAGGGTACCAGTCCATTACTAAACTCCTTGAATGGAGCCGTGCCCAGCCAGAGGTCCCAGTCAAGTTCGGCTGGCACGGGCGCAGTCTCCTTCGACCAGCCAATTCCCTGCGGCCATACGGGCCGGTTGGTCCAGCAGTAGACGGTGTGCACGTCGCCGATCGTTCCGGTGTTGTGCCACTCGCGCAGCTGTCTCACACCATCACCCGAACTTCCCTGGTTTCCCATCTGGGTTACCACCTTATACTTCTTTGCTGCTTGCGTCAACATGCGCGCTTCATACACGTCATGGGCGAGGGGCTTTTGCACATAGACATGCTTGCCCAACTGCATGGCGGCCATTGCTTGTACAGCGTGACTGTGATCAGGTGTAGAGACGCTGACGGCGTCAATGTGCTTGTGCTCTTTCTCCAGCATCTTGCGAAAGTCCTTGTAGTACGGAGCTTTAGGAAACCGTTCCCTGGAAGCTACCGCCTGGCGATCATCCACATCGCAGAGCGCAACGATCTCTGCCTTGCCACTTTCAAAGAACATGCGCAGATCGCTGTTGCCCTTGCCACCCGCACCAATGCCGGCAACGTACAACTTATCGCTCGGCGCAACATAGCCTGGTCCGCCGAGAACGTGGCGGGGAACGAGGGTGAAACCAGCGGAAGCGAGGCCCAGGGTTTTGAGGAAATTTCTTCGATCGACTTTCATAGGGGTCAGTGGCTAGTGGATAGTGGTTAGTATTGTACGCTACTTCGATATTGGATATTCAGTATTCGATTTTCAGTATTGTATTCTGTTCTTTCAGAAAACTATTCATCATACTTCACGGCTTCTCTAAGCGTCTTCTCATCATACTTCACCCCATACTGTTCCAGGACATCTTGTGGCACGCCATCCCATCGGTTGGGGCTATTACCTGCATAGCCCAGATCTTTGATGCCGATCTGGCTGGTGAAGAATCCGGTGGCGGTGAGGTCGCGCATGCGGTTGAAGAAGGCCACGCCCTGCTGCATCTCTGGTTTCGCTTTTTCCGGAAAGGCGATCTCGTCGATCACCTCAATTTGCTGGGGTGATGTACAATCCACAAATGACTTATCGAACCGCTTGATACACTGAATATCCAGCCACTTT
>JANNAZ010000321.1:0-20621 GCA_031384895.1 Cyclobacteriaceae bacterium
TGTTGCAAAAAGATTACAAAAGAAACAATTGGTTATGAATTATAAACCCGATGAAGCTACCCTGGTCTCTTATCACTACGGTGAGTTGGAAGGCGAGGAACGTAGCAAAGTGGAAGCCTACCTGAGGAGTAATCCCGCAGAGCAGAAGCGTCTGGAGGAATGGACACATGCCCGCAAGGCGATGTCCAACCTGGAAGACAAGGAAGTGATCGCACCGCCGATTTTCTTTGGCGACAATCAGCGCTCATTTTGGCGAGAAGGGTATGTCCGCATGAGCCTGGGAATCGCTGCCTCTTTCCTGGTACTGTTGGTGGCCGCCAAGCTCCTTGGACTATCGGCAACGCTTAATTCCGGAGAGCTTCGTGTTGGTTTCGGCGGTACGCTGGAAACTCCGGCTTCGTCTTCTCTGAGTGAGCAGCAGGTTGCCGCGATGATAAACACATCGCTTCAGGAGAATAATAATTCCCTGAAGGCCGGATGGGCCGATGACCGGAAGCAACTGGAGGAGGAGATTAAACAGGATATCAGTGCGAGCACGGAGCGGATTAATCAACTGGTGCGAAAAGCATCGGGCGGGCAACAAGAGCAAGTGAAGCAATTTGTTAGTCAGCTTCAGGCCGATAACCTGAAACTGATGAAAGACTACCTCCAACTTTCGGCGCAGGGCCAGAAGGAATATGTGGAGACGCTGCTGGTGGACTTCTCGAAGTATTTGCAAGAGCAGCGCAAGGAGGATTTGCAGGTGGTTCAGTCGAGCATGACGAACATGCAACAGAATACAGAGCAATTCAAGAAGGAGACCGAACAGATCCTGACCAGCCTGATCAGCACGGGACGGACTGAGAGTCAGAAGAGCTATTGATGAGTGAGGGTGTGAAGTGTGATGAGGGTATGACAATGTTAAACATGAAAAAAATGAAGACAATGATGAGTGCAAAGAGGGTGATGACGGTGATGATGATCATGTTGGGGAGTATCCTGACCGTAGCCCAATCAAAGACAACTGACCAACGGATGCAGCAGGATCTTGAAGTAGCCGAGAATATCCTGGGAACACTCCTGCGACAGGAGTTAGGCAGAAGGAATTTTTTTCCGGTGGAAGTGAAGGGCAACTATGTTCCGGGATACGGCGTCACTTTTCGACTTCCGTTGGGAAGCGGCCTTAACCGGATCATGATTGGGGGATATGAATCCATGCCTGCAA
The DNA here is from genome assembly GCA_031384895.1 of Cyclobacteriaceae bacterium. Taxonomy (GTDB): domain Bacteria; phylum Bacteroidota; class Bacteroidia; order Cytophagales; family Cyclobacteriaceae; genus ELB16-189. The sequence continues at coordinate 1,205 of JANNAZ010000321.1, forward strand.
CTGTCAATATCAGCCCGGGTGGGTACTCTTATTCTTACAGCAGAGAGGAAGAACGCAGGGGCGCCGAGGAGAGTAGGGCCAATGCCGAGGAGAGCAGGGCTGATGCAGAAGTTAAGCGTGAACGAAATCAGGTTATAGCAAAAACGGCCCGTGCTCCCAAGGCCGCACGCATCGAGGATGACAGCACGGCAGCGGTAGCGCAAAAACGATTCATGGATGTTTCAAAAAGTTTCCTCGCCGATTATGGCGACGTGATCAGCGGGCTTAAGGCCGATGAGCGGATCGTCATAACCAACCGGGGGGAAGATTTCGATGGAGACTTTGAGATGATGTGGATCAATGGACGTGAATCCAAGCGCAACCAGATGTCGGTCGAAGCCAAGCGTAGCGACATCGAACAACTCAAACAGGGTAAAATTTCAAGAACTGATTTCATGGGGCGGCTCAAGGTTGTAAATACACAGACTGTTGAGTCGCTGGACCCTGATCTGGAAGTTCTTGCTAGCATGTTTGCCCGCCTTTACCGCGAAGACCTGTCCAAGACATACTATGTGCAAGGCAACCTCAACTACGAGCGGCTCAAGGATTTCGGTGTGATGTATTACATGAAGGTGTATTCAAGCATTGAGGGGGACAACAACCAGTTCGCGATGCCGACCCTGGCTATGCGTGATGTGCCTCAGGCTGAGCGGGACAAGAAAGTGAAGGAGTTGTACCCGAAATTTGAGAGTGAACTGAAAGAGAATATTGTGGATTACGGCCGCACCCTGCGGACACTGAAAGATGAAGAACAACTTGTCTTTACTGTTCGGCTGACGAAATGTGAGGCTTGCGGGATTCCCGCATCAATTGAATTGTCAATCAAGAGCAGTGCGTTGAAAGATTACAGTTCAGGAAAGGCCACAAAGGAAGCGACCCTGGCCAAGATTAATGTGAAGAAGACAGGCGTGCAATAGGAGGTTGGGTTGGTGACGCTGTAAATCGGGTAGTCCTGATTTACAGCGTTTTTATTTTTTCATTTCGTCAATTGGATTCTGAAGGAGTCAAAATCAAGTCAACAAGGTCAAAGACCGGTGTAATTGAACGGGGTGATGGACAAGAGTTTTTTCTTTACAACTTCGCTCACCTCCAGCGCTTGAATAAAAGAGCTTAGGCTTTCCTGCGTAATTTTTTCGTTTGTTCTGGTAAGGGCCTTTAAGGCCTCATAGGGATTGGAGTAGCCTTCTTTTCGCAGGATTGTCTGAATGGCCTCCGCCACGACAGCCCAGTTGTCTTCCAAGTCACGGTGGATTGCGCTTTCGTTGAGTTCGAGCTTTTGGATACCGCGCTGAATGGACTTTAGGGCAAGCCAGCTGTGAGCAAGCGGAACGCCGATGTTGCGGATAACGGTGGAGTCGGTAAGGTCGCGCTGCAACCGTGAAATGGGAAGTTTGGCAGAAAGGTGTTCAAATAGTGCGTTGGCCAGTCCCAGATTTCCTTCCGCATTTTCAAAGTCAATGGGATTTACTTTGTGGGGCATCGCGGAGGAACCCACCTCACCTGCTTTGATTTTTTGTTTGAAGTAGCTGAGTGAGACGTACTGCCAGATATCGCGGCAATAATCCGTCAGAATTGTGTTGATGCGCTTAAGCGTGTCAAGTTGGGCTGCAAGGTTATCGTAATGTTCAATTTGCGTGGTCGGGTGGCTCCGTGTGAGGCCAAGGTGCCGCGTAACAAACCGGTTTGCAAACTCGATCCAGTCAACTTCGGGATACGCAGCATGGTGTGCATTGAAGTTTCCGGTAGCTCCGCCGAATTTGGCCTTGTGCGGAACTGCATCCAGCAGGCTAAGTTGATTCTTGATTCGCTCAGAAAAAACCTCCATCTCTTTTCCGAGCCGGGTAGGTGAGGCCGGCTGGCCATGTGTCCGCGCTAACATGGGGACCTCTTTCCAGTCAGCAGCCTGCTGAGCAACCATGCCCATCACGATCTTGATTTCCGGGACGAATTCTTTTTCCATGAACTCCCGCATGAGAAGCGGAGTGGCTGTGTTATTGATATCTTGAGAGGTTAGGCCGAAATGGATAAACTCCTTATAAGTAGAAAGACCATTTACATCAAAGGCGTCCTTCAGGAAATATTCCACCGCCTTCACGTCATGGTTGGTTGTCTTTTCGATGTCCTTGATCTTGGCTGCGGCACCTTCATCAAACTTTTCGTATAAGGCCCGAAGCGCAACGAACTTTCCCGTTGGGAAGCTTTTCAGCTCAGGTAGGGGTAATTCGCACAAAGCGATGAAGTACTCAATCTCCACACGAACCCGGTATCGAATCAGCGCGTACTCCGAAAAATAGGGTGCAAGCGGTTTGGTTGTCTGGAAATAGCGTCCATCAATTGGGGAGATTGCTGTGAGTGGATTGAGTTCCAAGCAGGGTGATTAAGCCGCTAAAATAATTCTTTTTAACCAATCGGGAGTTTTTTCGTTGATTGGCCTGAGATTCATACTTGATTTTTGCCTTGCCCCATCCTGAAATGCCTCGTCTTTATTCACTTTGGATCATCGCTTTGCTGGCTCTTCATGCGCCTTTGGCTAAAGCCCAAGTCAAGAATGCTCCAGGCACCGAGCTGGGTATACAGAAAGCGACCAGTCCAATGGTGCTTGACGGGAAACTGGATGAGGAGGATTGGAAAAAGGCTTCCGTAGCTACTAATTTCTTTGTCAATTATCCAGCTGACACAGCCGCAGCGAAGTTCCAGACGGAGGCCCGGATGCTCTTCGACGATCATGCGCTGTATGTCTCTTTTGTGTGTTATGATGACAATACGCCCAACGTCGTGCAATCTCTGCGCAGGGATTTTGACCAAATTGCAAATGACAATGTGATCATGTCTATCGGCCCCTACAACGATGGAATTAATGGTTTCTTCTTCGCCATCTCACCGGAAGGCGTTCAATTGGAGGGCACCATTGCTGCCGGCGGTTCGGAATTAATGAGTTATAACGCGAACTGGGACAACAAATGGTATTCACGTGTTGTCAAGCTGGAAGGTAAGTGGGTTGCTGAAATCATGATTCCCTTCAAGAGTTTCAGATATAAAAATGGGGAAGATACCTGGAGCGTTACGTTTGTGCGTAAGGATTTGAAACGGAATGAAACATCAAGCTGGATAGCCACACCGATTCAGTTTGTGCCGTCCGCGTTTGCCTACAGCGGAAAACTTAAATGGGAAGTTCCGCCGCCGCATCAGTCGTTGAATGTATCGTTGATCCCCTATGTGGCTGGAGGATTATCCGGTGATAAAACAACGACACCGGAAAAAAAGGACACCGACCTGCAGGGTGGTTTTGATGCAAAGATCGGAGTGACTCCTTCGCTCAACCTCGACCTTACCGTCAATCCGGATTTCTCGCAAGTGGAAGTTGACCGGCAGGTGATTAATCTGACGCGCTTTGAATTCCAATTCCCCGAACGGCGCCAGTTTTTTTTGGAAAACAGCGACTTATATGATCGGGCCGGATGGCCTTCGGCTCGCCCCTTCTTCTCACGACGGGTTGGCTTGGCGCGTGACTCTTCAGGGTACCTGCAAAAAGTTCCAATTGAATATGGCGCACGACTTAGCGGATCACTTTCCAGCAAGTGGCGGGTGAGCGTACTGAATATGAAGACGAAAGAAAAGCTCTCCATCGGTCTGCCGGAGCAGATCTATACCGTAGCGGCAGTCCAGCGTAATTTCTGGAAGCAGTCGAATATTCAGTTCGCTTTTGCCGACAAGCAATTTCTGGGAAATAATCTGGGCGACTCCAGTACGTATTTTCACCATGATCTATGGGAAGAAAAGACGGATCCAACCGGCACAACGAAAATACTCAACACGTACAACCGAACAGGAACGATCGACCTTGACCTTTTGGCGCCTGACAACAGTTGGTACTTCAGTGCATTCTATAGCAAGTCATTCGATGATTTTGCATCCGATGATAATCAAACCGGTGGTATCTTTCTTCAGCACACAACCCGGAACTGGCAATTCTTTGGTATGCAGACCTTCCTACAGAAAAACTACAATGCGGAGGCGGGCTTCGTTCCGAGCCGGGGAGTATATCCTGGGATAAACAGCTCATTCGTCAGTGTCACACGGGCTATCTATCCGAAAAGCAAAACAGTAGTGAAGATTTCACCCAGTGCGGACTTCAACCTGTCGGGCATTCCGGGCGGAACGACCACTGACAAAAGTGGAGGAGTGGGGGTGACGTTTGCTTTTTTGAATACGGCCAGTTTTGCAGTGCGTTATAGCCATGTGTTCCAGGAATTGACCAGTACGTTTAACCCCATTGATGGAAATAAGTACACAAACTTCTTGCCAGGGGAGCAGTACAGTTGGAATAGCGTGCTCTTTAATTTTCAATCAGATACACGCAAGCTTTTTCGCTATTCGTTGGGTGTGTCACCGGGACAATTCTATAACGGCACTAACTTTTACCTAAACGGGGAAGTGACCTACCGCTATCAACCCTTTGGTAGCGTTTCCCTGCGGTTCGACTATTATGATCTGAAATTGCCAGACAACTATGGCAATCAACAATTGTTCTTGCTGAGTCCTCGATTTGATCTGACGTTCACGGACAAGATTTTCCTTACCACGTTTATCCAGTACAACACGCTTCAGGACAATATCAACCTGAATGCCCGGCTGCAGTGGCGGTACAAGCCGGCAAGTGATTTCTTCCTGGTCTTCACCGAGAATTACCTTCCGGCAACCTTTGCAGGGAAGAATTATTCGTTGGTGTTCAAATTCACGTATTGGCTGAATATTTGACGCGACAACCGTTGAGTTACTCGCATTTGGCGTGTAGCTTTGTGGTTCATTCAATCCTTTCGCGATGGCCTTCAATTTTTTCAAGAAATCAGATAAACAGGAGCCACCGACTAAGCCGGCTGCAGAGGAAAATCACGGTAAGCACTACATCAATTTAGTAGTCAAGAATATTATCCAGGAAACTAAGGAGGCCATTTCTATTGTCTTTGCCCAGCCGGAAGGCAGGAGAATTACTTATAAATCTGGGCAGTTTCTCAGTTTGATTACCACAGTAGATGAAAAGGAAGTACGGCGCGCATATTCATTATGTTCATCGCCCTTTGTGGATGAAGACCTGGCTGTCCTGGTGAAGCGGGTTGAAGATGGGAAGCTTTCGAATCATCTCCTTGACAAGTTGAAAGTCGGCGACAGCATCAAGGTGATGGAGCCGATGGGGCACTTTACCACCGACTACGAGAAAGGAAGGAAGCGCCACATCGTGATGTTTGCCGGTGGGAGCGGGATCACACCGATGATGTCGCACATCAAAAGCACACTCAGCCAGGAACCAGACAGTGTAGTTTCACTCATCTACTGCAACCGGAATCTGGAAAATGTTATTTTCATGGAAGAGTTGACCAGGCGCGAGACTCAGTATGAAGGCCGTCTTCATGTAATCCATATCCTCGACCAGGCGCCGATGAACTGGCAGGGCCTCTCGGGATTGCTGAATCATGAGATGCTAACGAAGTTGTTCGAGCGCATTCCGAGTTGGGGAATAGATAACACGACCTACCTGATGTGCGGACCAGAGGGTATGATGAAGAACGTGGAGACCATTCTCCAGGAACACAAGATTCCGAAAGAGAAGGTTTTCAAAGAGAGCTTCGTAACACCGACCATTGATAAGGAACAAAAAAAGGAGACGGTAACCCCTGCTGTCGAAAAGAAAGCGCATGAGGTAACCATTCGATACGATGGCCAGGAGCACAAATTTGTTGTTCAGCCCAACCGAACAATTCTCGAGACTGCGCTGGATAAGGGTATCGACCTGCCGTATTCCTGCCAGAGTGGACTGTGCACGGCATGCAGGGGCAAGGCCATTTCAGGGAAAGTAAAACTGGATGAAGAAGAGGGCCTATCTCAAAGCGAGCGTGAAGAAGGCTATGTGCTCACGTGTGTGGGACACCCCATGTCCGACGACGTGGTGATCGAGATTGGCTAACCCTTGCCGGGCATTGCGAGAATATCAAACGTCCTTTTCCCAGTCAAGTAATTGCCTGGAATCGCTGTAATAGGTGAGCCAAGGAAATCCTGAAGATAATACAGCGAATAGCCAAGACCGGTCAGCAAAGCAATCAGTTCCTTCTTTTCATCGCTCGTCGAAGGGCCAAAACATTCGGTGAGGATTACGGGCCTGAATTCTCTGATTAATCCTAGCAGCGACTTGATGATCTCTTTATCATACCCCTCCGCATCAATTTTGATGAGGGAAAGTTTAGGTAGCCGGTCGGCGTAATTCTGCCGGACATACGTTTCCAGATTTTTCCCGATGACATTAAGCGTGAAGCGAACGTTGCGTGCCTGGTTATGGGTGAAGCCTACGATTCCTCCGTTTCCATAGGAAGGATCGCCGGAACCAAACGTGAATTCGCCATCGTAGGCAGTTGCTGCAAAGTTCAGCGGAATGATGGTTGTCTTCTCCGGATTGAGAGCTGCATTTCTGGTAAGCACCTTGAAGACATGGGGGTTAGGCTCAAGCGCGAGCGTCATGCCTTCCTTCCCTGCAGCCAACGCCATGGGTACGGTCGTGTCTCCTTCGTTGGCACCAATATCAATGACAAAGTCACCTGGCTTACAGTATTGCCTGTAGAAGGTTACATTTTCTTGCCGGACAACGTTGCCAAATTCGCCGGGGTGAAGCCACTGCGCGTACTGCACCTTCCCGTCGATCGGGAGATCAAAGTCGACAACTTGAAATTCATAGGCTTTAAATTCCTTTTTTCTACGGAGTTTGTTGAGTAGGGCGGTGAACATGGTGATTTGATGATATGGTGAAATGATGATTTGGTGATTTGGTGATTTGGTGATTTGGCCGATTCGTTACTGTTCCAAGGTCACGAAGTCAAAAGCCCTAACTGCCAACAGGTTTTAATCGCTCTTTTTGAATTCCATTCCTTCCAGGTTAAGCTTATCCACTTTTCCGAAAAGGGAGAGTGTGAACTGCCCCGCTGCTTTTCCGTCCCAGGCTTTGTCCCAGGGACCGTAGAACGTGTCGAAATTCCAGTGGCTGAGGGTAGCGGATTCCATGTTATTCACCTTGATCTTCAGGGTGGTGCCGCTGACGGTGACTTCGGCTGTTCCGTACAATGGATCGGTATACTTTCCAGCATAGGCCGACAGCGGAAGTGAGGGTGTTGTATTAGGCACCCGCATCCCCTCGAGCCGTGCCACTTCTTTTTCCTGCTGGTCATTCAGCCCTTTGTAGAGCGTAAGGAATTCTGTACTCCAGTCGCGATTCCCGCCAAGAGCGAAGTGATCAAAAGCTTTGTACATGAGCGCGTGACGAACTTCAGCATGATCGTAGTTGCCGAGAAAATAGTAACCGATTCCCTGATCAGGGAGTTGGGCATTCAAGGCGATCAGACCCGAGAGGCTTCCCGTATGGAAGTTTACCTTATGGCCCTTGTAGTCGTGCTGGAACCAGCCAAGTCCATACGTGGTCCAGTTGGGTTTGGTAAGTTTCGCCGTTGGGTAGAACCCGCTTTCCGTAACGAGGGTTTGCGGCTTGAACATCTGCACCCATGTTGTGCCTTTGAGTAATCGCCCTCCGGCATACTTGCTGCTGTCAAGCATACACTGCACCCACTTGCTCATGTCTTCTATGGACGACCACACGGATCCGGCAGCACCTACGGCTTCATCATTGGTATAGCCGATGACTTCAATCTTTCCGTTGACTTTAAAATGTGGTTTCGTGTAGTTGTCGTCGGTGATGTATTTCATTTTGCTGACCGTACGCGCCATACCGAGTGGTTTGAAGATGCGGGACTGGATGAATTCGTGCCACGTTTGGCCGCTGACTTTTTCAATGACTTTTCCTGCAGCGATGTAGAAGACATTTTGATATATAAACCCCGCACGCATCGAATAACTGGGTTCGACCAGGCGCATCCGTTCCAGGATTTCTTTTTCGGGAATATCCATCATGCTCCAGAGGAAGTCTGTGTTGCCAACACCGCTGTTGTGAAGTAAGAGGTCTTTGACTTTGAGGTCGCGGGTAACGAACGGGTCGTAGAGTTGAAACTCGGGGAGGTGTTTGATAACCGGGTCATCCCACTTGACCTTGCCTTCGTCAACGAGTATACCCAGGCATACGGCTGTCAGGGCTTTGGTTGTAGAGCCAATGGAGAACAAGGTTTCATTCGTAACGGGCTTGCCAGTACTCAGATCACGGGTTCCGAACGACTTTATATAAATGACCTTGCCATCTTTGACTACGGCTACTGACGCGCCGGGAACTTCCCATTGCTTGATGGCCTGAATCGCATAGGCATCGAATTCTTTTACCTTTTGGTCAAGATTGCTGGGCGCCTTCTTTTGAGCGGAAGAGGCGAAGCTGAGAATGGTTAACCAGACGAGGATTAAGTTTTTCATGAACAATCAGTTGTGCCATGAAAGTAAGAAAATTTGGTGATGTGTTTTCTAACGGTAGCGGAATTTGGGTCTCACCCCCGGACCCTCTCCGCCACAGAGATGGGAGGTGTCAATTACCTTACCAGCTACTCGGCGCCTCTGCGGTTAGTTATTTCTTAACCAATCCGAGCTGTCTCAATGAAAGGAAATGCAACCCATACGCCAATGGTACCAACATCCCGGGTAAAAGCACAAACGGGAACCTTGCCACCAGCACATTCGCCGGTTCATTCATGAAGACCCGAAACGGAGTGGGCAAGGAAAGTATAGCGATGATGATAATGTTGAGGAGCAAGCCCAGAGACACGAAATTATAAATGTAAAGCGTTGTTCGGTTGTTGGCGAGGGAGTAGGCGACGATCGGCGCGGCGAGTCCCGCGAGAATATCGAAGTTGCGGCCCTCGAACGTCATTTGAACAGGCAGCACATTAGCAAGGAAGGCGGCCCAAAGAAGCAGCTCGACAAATACGCGAAAAACTTGCAGTCGGATCAGGCTTTGCGCAGGGATGTGAGGAAGCAGCTCTTTTACCGGCTTGGAGAATACAACGAGTATCGTGGTTACTAAGGGAATTCCAAGGACGATCATGATCCGGGGAGGAAGTGCCGTGAAATCTTCAAAGAATCCCGTGGACGAGACGCTGAGGATGAACGTAGCCCAAGCAACAAGCGCAATTGTGAATTTGTATAGTGCCCTTCTCTTTCTTGCGTCATCCCAGGCCGTAAGGGCGATGCCTTTTTTGAGTTCGCGAATGACAAGTGCATACATGACCACCGTAAGGGCGATAAATCCAAATCCAGAAACAGCGTAGAGGGTGGAGTTCATCCCAACAGGTTTTTCGTAGTAGTACGTTTACTGCACATCATGTACTCGCGGTTTCTCTGCGCCTCACCGCCTCTGCGGTTCCTTAACTCGCAAAGCAATATCCACACCCACGCTCCTGCGCCCTGCCTAGTGCCCAAACGCCGGATGGAACAATTTGTATTCCAGGCAGAATGTTGGCTACCCATTCCTTCCTGATTTCAATGGGATCCAGATTCATTGCCGTTCCAACATTGGTACTCCATACGGTCAAGGCCATGTTGCATACGCAGAACATCACGCCGCTGGCCTGAAGTTCTTTGATGCCAATGGCAATTGGACCGATGCCTGGTGCTTTGTATTCACCTGGCTTTGGTTGTTCAAACGGATTGCGAAGGGCTGGGGCTTTAGTGGCAGGATCTTCTGCCTTGACGGCATCGCCCAATTTGTATTTCTCCCACATGCCGCTCGCAAGGGCATAGGGGACGGCTGTGTGTCTCAGCACAACAACTGCACTGCAATCTTTTTCCGCCGTGCCGGTCATCCCATTGGTAGTAAGAAATACGCGGGGCCAGGCAAACGGAGTTATTCCATGGGGTTGGGTCACATCGAAAACCATCTTGTGTTTGCCTTTGATCGTATCAAACCAGGCTTCAAGTTCTGAACCCTGGTCGGGCTCAGCAGCAGCAGCCAGCGGGGTAGCTAGCGCAGTTATCCCGATGGCAGCGCTCGCTGCTATCGAGCCCAGGAACTCCCGGCGATCAGTTTTTGGGGTTGTGCTGTTGTCTTTCATTGTTTATTGGGTGTGTGTTTTGAAATAATATTTAATGTAGGATATTTCCATGAATCTGAAAACCTGGGGAAGTACCCTTTGCGTTCTTGGCGTCTTTGCGTGAAACCAGAATATTTCACGCAAAGGCGCTAAGCCGCAATGGGAACCTTGCCAAAAGCCAATAGCTAACCTCTACTCCCCATTCCTTATATTTGACAATGCCCTCTATCCTCCCCGGTTACGAATACGACATCTTCATTTCCTACCGCCAGAAGGACAATAAGTACGACGGCTGGGTGACTGAGTTTGTGGCCAACCTGAAAAAGGAGATCGAGGCCACTTTTAAGGAGGATGTTTCTATTTATTTCGATGTCAATCCCCACGATGGACTGTTGGAGACCCATCAGGTAAGTGAGAGTCTGGAAGGCAAACTGAAGTGCCTGATCTTCATCCCCATCATTTCACAGACCTACTGCGATCCGAAAAGTTTTGCCTGGCAGCATGAATTCTGCGCATTTAACAAGCGGTCAAAGGAAGACACCTACGGAAGAGATATCAAGCTGTCGACCGGTAACGTTGCCAGCCGCATCCTGCCTGTAAAGATTCATGACCTGGATGAAGAGGACAAGGCAGTTGTAGAGGGAGAACTGGGCGGGGTGCTGCGTCCGATAGAGTTCATATTCAAATCCCCCGGCGTTAACCGGCCGTTGAGGGCCAATGAAGATCATCCACAGGACAACCTCAACAAGGTTTACTACCGAGATCAGATCAACAAGGTTGCCAACGCAGTAAAGGAGATAATTGGAGGGTTAAAAAAATCGGAAGGAAGAACTGCGGCGGATACTGACCCCGTACGCAAACAAGTGCCCCAGCCAAAGAAATCCGGAAAACGATGGATCGCTGTCGGCGCGGCAGCTGTGTTATTAATAATGATTGGTATTTACTTTTTTATTCTTCCAAGCTTCACGATTCTGAAAGACCCCGGAAGTTCGGGTGTGGCTGTTTTGCCGTTTAGGAACTTCACGGGTGAGGAAGAGCTCAATTACTATGGTGTGGGCATGGCTTCTGAGATCCGTACCAAGCTCTCTATGAGCAAGCAGTTCAGTTTTATTTCTTCCTTGCAAGCAACGCTGACGTACATTGACACAAAGAAGACACCGAAAGAAATCGGCAGTGAATTGGGTGTTGACTATTTACTGGCCGGGTTGTATCAAAAGGCTGGCGATAAAATCAAGGTGGAGGTGGAGTTGATAGATGCCTCGACAGGCCGGGCGGTCTGGACTTTACCTTTTGAAAGTGAACTGGCTGATATCTTTGAAGTACAGGCGAGTATTGCGCGAAAAGTTCTTAACCAATTTTCACCCACTATAGAAATGCAGGGGAATGCTGGGGCACCGACGAAGAGCCTGGAAGCATACGCTCACTATACACGTGGCTTTGAATTATATCTGAGTCCCAGGGGCTCGGGAAAGGCATTCAGCTAGTGTATCAGCCTTCTATTCAACAATATGAGAAAGCGATTCAATTGGATTCAGGCTTCATGGATGCCTGGGCGGGTTTAATTGATGTGGAGTGTTACCTGCTGTTGAATGATCCCAGCGACGCCAAATTGAAAGTTAAGATTGAGAAAGAAGTTCAGTATGTAAACAGTCATTTCCCGGATTCATGGCAAAAGAAATATATTCAGGGTCAGTATACTTACAGGTTACTTCATCAGTTTGATCAGGCCATTACCCTGTTTCTTGAAGTTCTGCAGGAAGACCCGGAAAATGTATTAGTAAATAATTCTTTGTCAGGAATTTACAGGCGGCAATTGAAACACAGCCTGGCACTTCAATATGCGAAAAAGGCTATTGACCTTGGCCCTTCTCATATAGGAAATTGGTTAAATCTTGCTGTCGTCCTTCGTGCTATGGGCGACGCGCGAAATTCAATGAAAGCCTGTTTGAAATACTGGGAGCTATCTAGCAAGGGACCTGGTATGGCCGAAATTGTATTTGAGGCAGCAATTGATACCAATTTCCCGCTTGATCAATTGCCAGATGAATTAAAGAGGGATGGAGGAAGTGCTTTTACTTTTGCAAAGCTGAAGGTCTCCAGGAACTGGAAAGAGGTCAGGAGATTGTCGTTGGAGGAGAAAAACTATTTGGGAGCCGCAGGTGCTTATTGGATGCTCGGGAAGAAGGATTCTGCAAGGTATTGGTCAGGGATAGGGTTAAAAAAAGATAGCGGCAACCTCGTGCTTAAAGTTATGTCAGCGCCTGACCTTCAGCATGCTTTGACAAAGATCGACAATGCGTATAGAGAGAAAATTGAGTCGGGGGATGATACAGAAGCGATTGGTTTAAAGAATGTATGGGAAATAAATGCTTTTATTCTTTACGGTCAGTATGCTCAGGCAACTGAAAAGCTGATCAAAATGAATAATGATTTGCCGAATTTTAACAGATACGAGGGTCTTAATCACCCGGAGTTCGATCAGATCAAAAAAGAGTACCCGCCTTTTCAGGAAGCGCTGAATAATCTGAAGCGTAAACCGATGATGGATGTCACCAAGAGGATCAAGTTGTAGCAAACCTATGCCTGATGTTGATAAAATAATCAAGTGGTAATTCGGGCCGCGGCTCCTTTGCGTGAAACCAGAATGATCTCACGCAAAGGCGCTAAGCACGCAAGGGGACTTGCCAAAAGCCAACAGCTAATAGCTAACCTAATGAAATGAAAAGCCAAACGGGTTGTGGAGGAGGAAATCACCAAAGAGAAATTTAGAGAGTTGTATTTCAAGCATGCCACACCCAACAGCGGCTGGACGGAGGATTACTGGAACCACTTTTACGAGAAAGAGGCAGGAAAGAGATACTTTTTCACCAAACAGGAGACCCCGGATTCAACAAGAATGTTTATTGTGTCAGATGGCCTCGCCCACCGAATGATTTTCTTAACCGAAGAGTCGGAGGAATCATTTTTTGACTTTCCAGGTAAAGAATAGAGCGCATCAACTTGACCAATTCAGTTAAAAGTTATTCGCTGATTCGGACCAGGTAATGTAATCGCGCGACGAAGGAAAACGCGTTGCGTTCTCGGAGAAGCCTGGTAATAGGTTTGCCTTTTTTCATAATCCTTTGCGATTACTTCGCGGCTTTGCGTGAAATCTGAATAACCTCTTGCAAAGGGGGCCTGCCAAAAGCCAACAGCTAATCGCTAATCTCTACGCCCCATTCCTTATATTTGAACATGCCCTCCATCCTTCCCGGTTACGAGTACGACATATTCATCAGCTACCGTCAGAAAGACAACAAGTACGACGGCTGGGTGACTGAGTTTGTGGCCAACCTGAAAAAGGAGATCGAGGCCACTTTTAAGGAGGATGTTTCTATTTATTTCGATGTCAATCCCCACGATGGACTGTTGGATACCCATCAGGTAAGTGAGAGCCTGGAAGGCAAACTGAAGTGCCTGATCTTCATCCCTATCATTTCACAGACCTACTGCGACCCGAAGAGTTTTGCCTGGCAGCATGAATTCTGCGCGTTCAACAAACGGTCAAAGGAAGACACCTACGGACGAGATATCAAGCTCTCGACAGGTAACGTAGCCAGCCGTATCCTGCCAGTAAAGATTCATGACCTGGATGAAGAGGACAAAGCAGTTGTGGAAGGAGAGCTCGGCGGCGTCCTGCGTCCGATAGAATTTATCTACAAATCCGCAGGTGTGAACCGGCCCCTAAGAGCCAATGAAGATCATCCACAGGATAACCTTAACAAGGTTTATTACCGTGATCAGATCAACAAGGTTGCCAACGCAGTAAAGGAGATAATTGGAGGGTTAAAAAAATCGGAAGGAAGAACTGCGGCGGATACTGACCCCGTACGCAAACAAGTACCCCAGCCAAAGAAATCAGGAAAACGATGGATCGCTGTCGGCGCGGCAGCTGTGTTGTTGGTAATGATTGGTATTTACTTGCTTATTCTTCCAAGCTTCACGATTCTGAAAGACCCCGGAAGTTCGGGTGTGGCTGTTTTGCCGTTTAGGAACTTCACCGGTTCGGAAGAGCTCAATTATTATGGTGTGGGAATGGCTTTTGAGATCCGGACCAAGCTCTCGATGAGTAAACAGTTTAGTTTTATTTCTTCCTTGCAAGCAACGCTGACGTACATTGACACAAAGAAGACACCGAAAGAAATCGGCAGTGAATTGGGTGTTGACTATCTTCTTTCAGGTTTATATCAAAAGGGGGGGAATAAAATTAAAGTGGAGGTGGAGCTCACCGACGCGACAACAGGTCGTGTGATCTGGACATTGCCTTTTGAAAATGAACTGGTGGAAATCTTTAAGTTGCAGGCAAGCATAGCCGGAGAAGTTCTTAATCAGTTTTCCAGAGAAAATTCATTGCAAGATGAAAAGGGAACGCCAACTCACAGTTTGGATGCTTATGCTCATAGTACGCGTGGATACCAGTTATACCATGGCGAAGTTTGGGATGAAAAGTTGTCCTCTGTTGCTTTGAAACCCTCTCTTGATCAATTTGAAAAAGCTATTGCGCTGGATTCAACTTTTGCAGATGCCTGGGTCGGGCTGATCGATGTTCAATCTTATATTTATCTAAATGAGCCAGATGACTCCCTCTTGAGTAGTAAGCTTCAAAGCTATGTTAGTTATTACAACACACATTTTCCAGATTCCTGGCAAAAGAAACTCGTTCAAGGGCAGTTTGCCTATCGGGTGCTTCATGACTATAGCCAGGCACTTACTTTACTGCTTGGTGTTCTTGAGGATGATCCGGATAACTTGCCTGCAAGCGCTACGCTTTCGGCAATATACAAGCGAAGATTGGAGTTTAGCAAGGCGCTTGAATTCAAAGAGCAAGAATTAAACCTTGACCCAAGCCGATCTGGGAGTTGGAAAGATCTTGGCGATATGTTGGGTATGATGGGCGATACAAAGAACGCTCAGAAAGCATACCTGAAGGCCTGGGAGTTATCCCATGGCAAAGAAGCTGCAGAAGCTGCAATGTTCGAGACCATGGAGGCCAATTTATCATTGGACGAGTTACCGGTTGAATTGAAGATGAAAATAGGTCCAGAATTTGATTTCTGGAAAGCGACTGTTTCGCGAAACTGGAAGGGGGCCAAAAAAATTGCGATAGCTGAGAGAAACTACTTCAATTTATGGACGGCATATTGGATGCTCGGAGATAAGGATTCAGCGGCCTATTGGGCAGAAATGTCACCGGATGCAGGCGCAAAGCCATTCATGTTTGCGTTATCTGGCAAGCGTGAAAAGGCTTTTAAGGAGCTGGATAAGGTCTTCAAGAAATATGTCGATACCGGTGATGACAAGATGATGCTATGTAACAAAAGCAGTCAGGAAATCACGCTCCATGTTGTTCTGGGTGAATATCCGCAGGCGACTGAAAAGCTTATAAAACTGAATAATCAATTTCCGGATTTTGGCAGCTACCAGTTCTATAGTTTGGCTTGGTTTGATAAAATAAGAAAGGACTATCCTCCCTTTCAGGAAGCCCTGAATAACCTGAAGCGTAAACCGATGATGGATGTCACCAAGAGGATTAAGTTGTAGCAAGCCTATGCCGGATGTTGATAAAATAATCAAGTGGTAATTCGGGCCGCGGCTCCTTTGCGTGAAACCAGAATGACCTCACGCAAAGGCGCTAAGCACGCAAGGGGACTTGCCAAAAGCCAACAGCTAATGGCTAACCTAATGAAATGAAAAGCCAAACGGGTTGTGGAGGAGGAAATCACCAAGGAGAAATTTAGAGAGTTGTATTTCAAGTACGCAACACCCAACAGCGGCTGGACGGAGGATTACTGGAACCACTTTTATGAGAAGGAGGAAGGAAAGAGATACTTTTTCACCAAACCGGAGACACCGGATTCAACCAGAATGTTTATTGTGTCAGATGGCCTCGCCCACCGAATGGTGTTCTTAACCGAAGAGGCGGAGGAATCATTTTTTGACTTTCCAGGTAAAGAATAGAGGGGGTCAGCTTGACCAATTCATCCCCGCGCAGTACCCAGCACTGAGCACCCAGTACCTAGCACCCAGTACCCAGCACCCAGCACCCAGTGCCCAGTACCTAGCACCAGCCCCTCATTAATCGTACCTTCGATCTAAGACACTTCAACCATGCCCAACACCGAAATCTCCCTCGACACCGCCACCAAATTGCTGAAGAAGAGCAAATCTGTGTTCGTTGAACTCTTCAAACACGGCACGCTCGTGGTAGAACTCTACAAACCCGACAAGACAGACAAGCAGCAGCCCCATAACCGGGATGAAGTCTATGTGATTGCCTCAGGCACGGGGATGTTTTTCAATGGGACCACCAGGCGAAAGTTCAAGACCGGCGACTTCTTGTTTGTCGCTGCGGGAGTGGGGCATCGGTTTGAGAAGTTTACTGAGGACTTTTCTACGTGGGTGTTTTTTTATGGACCGGTGGGTGGGGAGAGGTGAGTTACTGGCCAGTGGCCAGAGCCTGGCGCGGAGGTTTTCTTTCAACGGGTTAAAACCCGTTGTTATCATACCGGTTGAGCCTACGGCTCTGTAGACCAGAGAACATTGCTCGCACGAGAGGCGAAGCCTTGATCTATTTTGTGATTGCCTGACCCTCGACAGAGGCACTCAGGCAGGGACTTCAGTTCAGCGACTCCAGAGTGTCTTGTCGCACCTTGGCTCTGGAGAGTAGAGGGCTTGGTCGGACAAGAGGCGTAGCCTCGGTCTATTTTGTAACAGCGGACTTCAGTCCGTTGACTCAAGAATGGGCTAACTCCCAAGAGAACCATAGGTTCGGGCCATATAAGTCAGCCAACTGAATGCGGCGGCCAAGAAATTATCTTGAAGAAGGTAACGGCGAGGTAAGGGATTCAATACCCAGAATTCATACATTAGCCAACATGAGAACAATCCTTGTCCTATTAGCGGTCCTTTTCGCATGTCCAAATGCCTTTGGTCAACAAGCGTCAGCGATGTATCGAAAGGCGGACTCGCTATATCGTGCGAAAGAATACCGAGCATCCGCCACTTCGTACATGAAGGGAATACAAATGGAATGGACGACTGATGTTCCGGACCGATCTGCAAACGCTGCGGCATCCTGGGCGATGGCGGGAGTATCAGACAGTGCGTTTTATCTGTTGAATAAGGTGTCGACCTCGGAAAGTGTCTCTCCAGGAGTTGCGAGGAATATTCAGAATAGCAAGGGCTTTATTTCTCTGCAAACAGATAAACGCTGGAACCCTTTGGTGGAGCTAATTATAAAGAAGGCAGCATCCAATTACCCACAAGAGGAAATCATCTACGGAAGAAAGGACGGTTTGGCGCTGAGTATGATTCGACTGAACCCAAAAGGAAAAGCCAATGGCAAATCGATCATTTTTGTCATTGCCGGGAGTTGGAGGTCTTCTTATGGGGGATTCGAAGCGTATTATACACCTCAAGCCTACATGTACTTGTCAAAAGGATACACCGTGTTTGCTGTGCTGATTGGTTCGCAGCCCAGGTATACCATGGTTGATCAGGTGGTTGACATAAAGCGGGCGGTGCGCTATGTCCGCTACCATGCGCCGAACTGGGGCATCGATCCGAACAAAATCGGAATAACGGGAAGCTCTGCTGGTGGCCATCTGTCGTTGGCCGTCGCAACAGCTGATGAAAAAATTGATGCGGGCGCTGTCGACCCGGTGGACAGAGTCTCTTCCCGTGTGCAGGCCGTCGCGGTTCTTTATCCTCCCACGGACCTTACCAACTGGGATGGGAAAGGCGGCAACTTCATTAATAAAATTAAGGTGTTAAAAGACAACAATATCTTCGGAGCGGTTGACTTCAAGACCTGGAATAGCAAGACCTTTTCCTACGATGCCGTTTCGGATACCGTCGAGCGAAACAAAATTGCAAGGGAGATCTCTCCGCTCTACTACGTTACTCCGGATGATCCGCCCGTCTTTATTGTTCACGGCGACGCAGATCCCACTGTTCCTCTAGTGCACTCCCAATCCTTCGCTGCCAAGCTTAAAGAAGCAGGCGTTGCTTGTCGGTTGGTTATCAAGAAGGGAGGGAAGCATGATGCGACGGACATGAACCCGGAATTCCAGGAGTTTCCGGATTGGTTTGATACGTATTTGAAGTAGAGGCCTCTGTTCTTTTAAGCCGACCTTCTTCGATATTTGGCGCTTTAATTCCGCTATGAGCTCGCCCACAATCCCGCAACGCCCCATCCGTAAGTTCCTCTCTGAGTCTTTTTCAGTGACAAATTGGGACGGACTTAAACCCTATTTCGACAAACTCCTCGCTCGGCCTTTCGCATCAGCCGCTGACCTTCGCCAATGGTTCCAGGACCGCAGCGAACTGGAATCGGCAATCAGCGAAGACCTGGGCTGGCGGTATATCCGCATGACGTGTTACACGGAAAACAAAGAGTACCTCGCGGGGTACCAGGATTTCGTCGAGAACATTCAACCCCAGATTGCGCCGGTCTCCGATCAACTGAACCGGAAAGCTGCCGAGTCGTCGTTTCTGGCTGAGCTGGCTAAGGAGGAAGGGTATTCTATATTAATCAGGAATCTCAAAAAAGACATCGAAATCTTCCGCGAAGAAAACGTGCCGCTCTTCACGGAGATCAACATGGAATCGCAGAAGTATGCCCAACTTAATGGTGCCATGACCATCACGTGGAAAGGGCAGGAGCTCACGCTCCAACAAGCTGGAGTGCTCTTGCATGAGACCGACCGTACCGTGCGTGAAGGTGTCTACCGCCTGATCAACGATCGCCGCCTTCGCGATAATGAAACATTGGATACCCTGTACACCAACTTAATCCAGTTACGGCATAAGGTTGCTGTCAACGCTGGCTTCCCGAATTTCCGCGACTATATGTTCAAGTCCTACGGCAGGTTTGATTATACCCCAAAGGATTGCTTTGATTTTCACGAGTCCATTTCTTCGGAGGTTGTACCCTTGCTGGAGGAGTTTGCTGAAATTAGAAAAGAGAAGTTAAGGGTATCATCCATGCGTCCGTGGGACAAGGCCGTGGATGCAGAAGGGAGGCCCCCACTGAAAGCCTTTTCCGGGGGCAAAGACTTGTCAACAAAATCCATCGAATGTTTCAACCGACTCGATCCATATCTGGGTGAGTGTTTGAAAACCATGGAGACCATGGGACACCTCGACTTGGAGTCGCGCATCGGAAAAGCCCCGGGTGGCTACAACTATCCGCTGGCGGAGATTGGCATTCCATTCATCTTCATGAATGCTACGTCGACCATGCGCGATATGACTACACTCATGCACGAAGGGGGTCATGCGGTGCATAATTTCTTAACCATGGACCTGGCATTGGGGGACTTTAAGAACCCGCC
>JANNAZ010000336.1:0-2449 GCA_031384895.1 Cyclobacteriaceae bacterium
ATCAAGGGCCAGCTCATCAAGATTTCAGACTCATTAAAATTGTTTGAGGGCCAGCTTCAGCAATTCAAGAAAGACAACCGGAGTGCAGGCAATCTTGGGATGGAGGCGCAGCGCGTATACACCAAAATTGAAGCCCTTGAAATTCAGCGAGCTGAACTTCTGATGAAAGGAAACTATTATGATTATTTGAAAAAGTACCTCACAGAAAGCAAGAACCTGGACCAGATTATCCTCCCTTCGTCCATGGGAATCAATGACCCCGTCATCGCTTCCCTGATCATGAAGATCATGGACCTCCAGCTGGAGATAAAACTATTTGTTGACCGCGAGAAAACCATGAATCCTCTTGTCAACAGTAAATTGAACCGGCTCAATGAATTGAAGCGGGAAGTGATGGAATCGGTTGAGGGCTTGAAATCCACCGATAAGATCAAAATGGACTTCCTGGACGCGCAGATTGCGGCTGCGGAGAAGCAAATTGGATACCTTCCTTTGGCTGAACGGCAGCTGGTGTCCATTCAAAGAAACTATTCATTGCTGGAGAACTTATACGTATTTCTGATGCAAAAAATGTCGGAGGCGGAAATTTCCAAGGCGTCCAGTACCACGGATATCGTGGTGGTCAATCCTCCCATGCAGTCAGGAGGGGCAATATCCCCCAAGATTTCGCAAAATTATATGTTCGGGATTTTTTCCGGCCTTGGGCTTCCACTCATGATTTTTGTTTTGATGGAGCTTTTTAACACCCGGGTTCAGTCCAGGGAAGACATTGAGAAATTGACATCGATTCCGTTCATCGGAGGGGTTGGGCACAAGCGTGGCGATTATAACCTGGAGGTGCTCAAGTCGCCAAAGTCACCTATTTCTGAATCATTCCGGGCCATGAGGTCTAACCTGAATTATTTTACCGGAAAGAGCGAGAAGGCATCCTTCCTGATCACCAGTTCGATCAGCGGTGAGGGAAAGACCTTCACGTCCATCAACCTGGCTTCCATCCTTTCGCTTTCCGGAAAGAAGACATTGATCATTGGCGCGGACATGAGGAAGCCAAAACTGTTTATGGATTTTGGCGTAGTCAATGATGTCGGGCTAAGCAGTTTCCTGGCCGGCATTGCCAACTTTGCTGACATTGTCCAGAAGACCGGGCACTCCAACCTGGACCTGGTCAGTGGGGGCCCTGTGCCTCCCAACCCATCGGAATTGCTGCTCAGCCCCCGGATGAAAGAGTTCATGATCGAGGCAAAGAAGAGCTATGACTACCTGATCATTGACACGCCGCCGATGGCCGTGGTGACGGATGCCTTCGCACTTTCGGAATATGTAGACCACACAATATTCCTGATCCGGCAGAACTACACGCCCAAAATTCTTTTGCGCACAGCGCAGGACTACTATTCTTCAGGCAAGCTCAAAAATATAAGCATCGTGTTCAACGATGTATACAAATCCGGACCCGGCTATGGCTACGGTTATGGCTATGGCTATGGCTATGGATACGGCTATGGCAGCAAGAAAAAGGATGGCGGTTACTATACGGAATCATAATCCGTTCTAACTCGCTTTCAGGCAGTAGAACATTGCAAAGCACATTTCTTCTTTTTTCTGTATTCGCACCAACACTTCAGCTTCGTGATTACCCTCCAGGATTGAGCCTGTCATGACCTACGAAAGAATTGTCATTGAACCCGGCAAGGCCGAGAAGAACTATTGGAAAGATCTTTGGTTGTTTCGGGAACTGTTCTACATCCTTTCCTGGAGGGATATCAAAGTCAGGTATAAGCAGACGGTCATCGGGGCCGCGTGGAGCATCATCAGGCCTCTGTTAACCACCCTTATCTTCACGATCGTTTTCAGCCGTGTTGCCAAATTATCATCTCCCGGGGATGCCCCATATGCCATCATGGTGTTTGCTGCCATGCTTCCCTGGCAGTTTTTTGCCAATGCATTAAGTGAAGCCAGCAATAGTTTGATTGGCAATGCCAACCTGTTGTCGAAGGTCTATTTCCCGCGGATCATCATTCCGGTCAGTTCAATTATTACCAGCCTGGTCGACTTTGCCATTTCATTTGGTCTCCTTCTGCTCATGATGCTTTGGTACCGGTTTCTCCCGGATTCCAGAATATTGCTGCTCCCGCTTTTTCTGATCATGGCCCTGCTCGCGTCACTTGGCGTGGGGTTGTACATAGCGGCCTTGAATGTACGATTCAGGGACTTCCGGTACATCATTCCGTTTATTGTCCAGATCGGTCTGTATATCACCCCGGTCGGATTCAGCAACAGCATTGTGCCTGAGCAATGGCGATTCTGGTATTCCCTTAACCCGATGGTCGGCGTGGTCGATGGGTTTCGCTGGTGTATCGTGGGGAAGGAAGCGCTGTATCTCCCGGGATTCATATCCTCCCTGGTGGTCATTATTTTTTTTCTTTTCCTCGGGATCTGGTATTTCAGG
>JANNAZ010000403.1:0-10455 GCA_031384895.1 Cyclobacteriaceae bacterium
AATATCCGTCAGCCGTGCCAATCCAGATAAAGTTTACGCCATAATAGAAAGCGACTCCGAAAAGGAAAAGGGTGGATTGTTTGTATCCAGCAACGCTGGAAAGAGCTGGACCAAGGCAAGCAGCGATCACCGCCTCGTTCAACGCGCTTGGTACTACATCGAAGTGTTTGCAGATCCGCAAGCCGAAAACACTGTCTACGTAATGAGCGCTCCGGCGCTGCGTTCGATTGATGGTGGCAAGACCTGGGAAAACATCGATGGTCCGCATGGCGACTATCATGACATCTGGATCAACCCCAACAACAACAAGAATCTCGCCATTGGCGATGATGGCGGTGTTGGCATCAGTTTCAATGGCGGAAAGTCTTTCTCTGGACAGGCTAACATGCCTACCGCGCAGTTCTACCGTATCAACGCCGACAATAATTTTCCCTATCGTATTTACGCTGGCCAGCAGGATAATTCCTCCGTGCGCATTCAGCATGTGGCGCTGGGAAGTTATGGCATCAGCCATCGGCATTGGACATCCTCAGCAGGAGGAGAGAGTGCTTTCCTCGCTTTCAACCCCGATGCTCCGGATGAAGTTATGGGTGGCAGCTACCTCGGCTCCATTGACCTCTTGTATCCTAAAGCAGAGGCAAGTACCGGTGTTATGGCTGCTCCGATATTGTATCTCGGACGCGAGACAAAAGACATGAAGTATCGTTTCAACTGGAACGCGCCCATCATCTGGTCGAAACATGAGCCTGGAACATTCTACCATGGTTCACAGCTACTGCTCCGCACCCGTGACAAAGGTCTTACATGGGAAGAGGCATCGCCTGACCTGACTCGCAACGAAAAAGAAAAGCAGGGCAAGGGCGGTGGGCCGTATACCAACGAGGCTGTAGGCGCCGAAAACTATGGCACACTCAGCTATGTTGTTGAATCACCACTTGAGAAAGGCGTTATCTGGACGGGCAGCGATGATGGAGTCGTGAGCCTCACGCGCGACAACGGGAAGACATGGACAAGTACATTCAAGACTTTACAAGAATGCCTCGTTAATTCCATCGAAGTATCGCCGCACGATGCAGCAACGGCTTATATCGCTACAACGCGTTACAAATTCAACGACTTCACTCCCGGAATCTACAAGACAACTGATTACGGGAAGACCTGGGTCAACCTTAGCGCTAACATTCCGAAGGGCGCTTATACGCGCGTTGTTCGGGAAGACCCAAAACGCAAGGGACTGCTCTTTGCAGGAACAGAACAGGGTATTTATATATCCTGGAATGGCGGAACAAGTTGGCAACCCTTCCAACTCAACTTCCCAGTTACGCCAGTCACCGACCTGCTCATCCATCACGATGACCTTATCGTTGCCACTGCGGGCCGTTCATTTTGGATCCTGGACGATATGGACTTGCTGCGTCAATACAACACTGCTGATCAAGGATTCAAAGCATTCAAGCCGGAAGATGCGATCATCGGAAACTGGGGCAGTCAACTAAGCAACTCCAACGTGGAAGACTTTAAAGGGACGAACGAATTTGAAGGAGTGAATCCTGCCAACGGTGTAGTGATTTACTACCAGCTTCCGACCAAGTTGCCTGACTCTGTCCATGTAACCATGGAGATTAAGGATGCGGCTGGCAAGCTTGTGCGTTCATTTACGTCCAAAGCAGATGACAAGTTTGTTGGCTATCCCGGTGGCCCGGGTGCAAATCCGACACCGGCAAAAGCCAAGGGGCTGAACCGCTTTGTTTGGGATATGCGCTATCCGACTATGACTGGCGCGCCGACAGCATACGTTGAAGGCAGTTATCGTGGACACAAAGCTTCTCCGGGATCTTTTAGTTTTACCATACGGTACGAGACGAAAGAGAGCAAATCTGAATTCAAAATTCTGCCCAATCCGTTGTATGAGACTTCAGCAGCTACATACGAAGAGTATCACACGTTCATGGCGGGTATGGAGGATAATGTGAATTCCATGCACAAGCAAGTGAACGACATGCTCAAGGCGCGAAACCAGATCGAATCCATCCTCAAAGAAATGGACACCAAGGAGAAATATGCGGCTATCAAGAATGAAGGGCAGGCCCTTGTAAAGAAGATGACCGCCTGGGACGAGGACATGGTGCAGCGCAAATCAAAGGCCTACGATGACGTGGATAATTTTGAGAACAAGTTCACAGCCAACTACCTGTTCCTCATTAATGCGACCGAGAGCGATATTCCCCGAGTCAACAAACCCAACCGAGACCGCAAAGGTGAATTGGATAAGGATTGGTTGGCACTTGATGCTCGGTCCAAGGTAATCATGGACACCGAAGTTCCGGCTTATACAAAGAAGCTTTGGGATGCAGGGATTGGAGCGGTGCACTAGGTACTGGGTACTGGGTGCTAGGTACTGGGCTCTGGGTGCTAGGTACTATTTGGATCTGGACTGAATAGTGTGGCTTATTTTGCCCAAGCGGTTCGCATTTTTTAAAATAGAACTATTGGCTGCGTTCAATCATCCTAAGGGGAAACCCATGGCAGCACAATGAGAATCGAACCAGTTCTAACTGCATTTGCGGCACTCCTTATTGTCAGTTCCGGTCTCTGTCAGGACATCGATGTCACTTTCAAAAGCGGGGACATAACACTTTCTGGTACCTTATTACTTCCTGCCGGCGATGGCCCATTCCCGGCTGTTATCTTCATCCATGGCTCCGGCCCTGAAGATCGCCAAAACTCAAAAACTAGAGCGAAGGCGTTCGTCAAGAATGGAATTGCCGCACTTATTTATGATAAGCGAGGTGTTGGAAAATCCGGAGGCGATCCTAAATTCAATGATAGGTATTCATTTGAGGTGTTGGCAAGTGATGCTGTTGCAGCGGCAAACCTGCTATCGACACGTCTGGAAATAAAAAAGGAGAAGATTGGATTTGTCGCCTCAAGTCAAGGCGGCTGGGTAGCACCGATAGCTGCTACTAGATTTTCGGTAGCATTTATAATTATCCTTTCCGGTTCAGTTACCACAGTAGGTGAGGACAATATTTTTGAACGGAATGCGAGACTCATGCAGGAGGGATTTTCAGAAAAAGACGTACAGGAGGCGACCGCCATGCACCTGGTTGATCAGCAGGTGAGTCGGGATGGCAACCGATTCGATGAATTTGTAGAACTGTGGGATGCCTATCGATTAGCTCCCTGGTTTAAGCGGGTGTACCTTGGTGAAAAACCAATCCCTGTTGATCATCCATATCGCCGATGGTATAGAACTGTAGTTGATTTTGACCCGATCCCTTACCTGAATCAGATTAGCGTTCCAATTCTCTGGCTGTATGGAGACCCCAAGCTCGATCGGTTCTGTCCAGTTGAAATGAGTATTGGCGCACTCAACAAATTGTCATCCACCAACTACTCCATTCAAGTCAATGAAGGGGCCGATCATTCCCTAAAGAATGGTTCGAAGGACCTTTCCATTGGCGATGCTGTTTTCTCCTGGATCAAAGAGCGAGCGTTAAAATGAGTTATTGGATTATTCAGAACCCTCTTCAAACTGCACTTCTTCAATGATCGTGATTTGATCTCCCACGCGAAGCCACTTTCCTTTCTGGGCCTCCGACAAATAGGTATTGATGGTGAGGTGATAAAGACTGCCATAGGAAGGAATAAAACTTCCCTCTGGGAGTGACCGCTGCCGGCTCTTCATCATGGTCTTGATAAATGTCTTGTCGGGTACGCCGGTCAACGGGTCGCGCGGCGGCACGTTGCACCGGGCACGTGGACTGATGGCAATCATTTCGACTTCACCTGCCGTGAATCGTGTGCCTGTTCCTGGCTTACCAATCAGGCTCTCTTCCCAGAATGCATCAACACCGGTTATCTCTATGTTCACCCGAAATCGAAGGCAGACGTCTTCCAGGGAGCGATCGGTAAAATCCTGATGCAAAGAGGTCAGTGATGCCTCACTCACGATGGTCACACTACTGGCAACAGGTATGTCCATTAGTTTCCCCGTCGTGCTGTGAACCAATGAGACGGGTTCCCCGAAAAACTGCCCAAGGAATGATTCCAGTTCATGTTTTTGCTCGGTCATTTGAAACGAACGAGGTTCCCCGCCCGCCCGCGGCACGAAGGTGACCAGTTGGTTTGGTAAGTCGTAGCTTGTCTTGAGTTCATTCACTCTGCCGGATCGCTTACCATTCATGAAGCGCCCATCGCTGGCCAGCAAAGCGAATTCGCGGTCGTAGCGCAACGACTGGATCCCAATTTCAGCTTCTTGCAGTTCAACGTAATCGAGCGATTTGATTGGGTAGATGCGAATACGCGTGATGGAAGGAGGCATGCCTATTTGTTCTTGTTTATTAGCAACAAGAAGCAAGGTACTATTCGTTCAATCCTATCAGGGAATTATTTTGGAACTAATCCGAGCGATAACCGCTACCGTGATCCAGACTCCATGCGTGTCAGGGCGATTATTGCTTCCTGCCGATGTTCAAACAATATTTATTTCGAAGAAACAATCAACAAAAAAGGAAATGAAGTACTTGATACGAGTAGCAATTCTTGCCGTGCTTACACTATCTTCATGTAACCAGAAGGTTAAAGTTGACCTGCTCATTCACAATGGAGTCATCTACACAATAGATAGTGCTTTCTCGGTGCAGGAGGCAATGGCTATTAAAGACAAGCGCATTATTGCCATTGGTAAGAATGAGGAAATTGGCGTTCATGGAAGACGAAGCTGGAAGCCTTGAAGTGGGCAAGCAGGCGGATTTTGTTGTACTTGATCAGGACCTCATGAAAACAAGTGAAAAAAACCTCCTGAATACGAAAGTATTGGCGACCTACCTGGGAGGGCAAAAGCTTTTTTCACGCCCTAATCAGGAACACTAGAATATGACATAAGTCACAAGCGGATAACGCTCAGAGTGACTACTTTTGCGCCACATCTCAACGACTTACCTATGGCTAAGAAAAAAGCGAGTTTACCGCGTGTTGCCTACTTCTGCATGGAGTATGCCCTTCAATCTGATTTTAAACTGTACGCAGGTGGACTGGGGATCCTGGCGGGTGACTATATGAAAGGAGCTAAAGATCACGGCTATCCGATGGTTGGCATTGGCATCAAGTGGAAGCAAGGCTATGGCGACCAGCAAATAACCAATGGGGGTAAGGTCCTCGACACCTTCCCAATCTATAAATATCCTTTCCTAAAAGATACCGGCATACTGGTGACGGTCAAAATCCGCAACCGTAACGTGAAGTGCAAGGTATGGCTCGACGACACGCACGGCACCGTTCCGTTGTATCTGCTGGATACCGACGTTCCGGGCAACGAAGACGGATGGATCACAGGTCAATTGTATGGATGGTTTGGTGAAGAGCGTATTGCCCAGGAAATGGTGCTTGGAATAGGAGGCGTGCGCGCCCTGCGTGCCCTTGGCATCAAGACCGATGTCTATCATTTCAACGAAGGTCATGCCCTGTTCGCCGGCTTCGAGCTGGTACGCGAGAAGGTAAAGAAAGGGCAGACGTATGCGAAAGCACTGAAAGCTACACGGGAGGAAATTGTATTCACAACACATACCCCTGTCGTGCAAGGCAATGAATCGCATTACATTCCGCGCATGATGTATATGGGTGCTGACAATGGAGTCTTTAACGAAAAGAAGCTTGCCGACCTGGGTGGTTCGCCGTTTAACATGACGGTAGGGGCACTTCGGCTCTCCAGGAATTCAAACGCCGTTGCGCAGTTGCACGCGGTGACAGCCAACAAGATGTGGAGCAAGGTAAAAAACCGGTCCACCATTGTTGGCATTACCAATGCCATTCACCGTCCAACTTGGGTGGACCCCAAGATGATTGAAGCAGCAGAGCTAGGAGGGGACCTTTGGAGTGCCCATCAGGCCAACAAGAGAAAACTGTTGGCCTTTGTGAAGGAAAGAAACGGCGTACAATTGAAGGAAGACTCGTTGCTTATAGGGTTCTCCCGTCGGGCTGTGCCCTACAAGCGTAGTGACTTTATTTTCAGTGACCGCAAGAAAGTGGATGGACTGTTCAAGAGCGGAAAGGTGCAAATCATCTTCTCCGGAAAGTCTCACCCGCTGGACGACAAGGGAAAGGAGATCGTTGAGAACATTTTGTCCATAACCCGCGAGTATCCGAATTCGGTGGTCTTCCTCGAGAATTATGATATGACTATCGGCAATATGCTTGTTCGCGGATCAGACGTATGGCTTAATAACCCACGTCGTCCCCAGGAAGCGAGCGGTACCTCAGGCATGAAAGCGGCTATGAACGGGGTGTTGAATATGAGCATTCTCGACGGATGGTGGCCGGAGGCTTGCGATCACGGTGTGAATGGCTGGCAAATCGGCGGTGGTTACGAGAACAAGGAAGAAAAGAAACTTGACGCCCACGACCAGAAGGCTATGTACCAGGTACTCCTGGACCAGGTGATTCCGACCTACTACGAAGGAAGGAATCTGTGGACCAGCATGATGCGCGCCAGTATCCTCAGCACAAAAGATCAGTTTGCCGTGAAGCGTATGCTGGAAGAGTATTACGCCAAGTTGTACATAAAGAAATAGGCGAACTGAACCAGTTATTGGAAATCAATCCTGCGAAACTACTGAACTTGGCAATATTCTTTTGCACCTTGGCACTTCGTGCTGCTGGCAATGAAATTAGCTCATTGTTATTTCTACAGTGCAACTTGTATTTCTCTGTGATCCTCCGAGCTACCTCCGTGCAACTCTGTGAAATAGCTTTTGCTTAGGAGAACATATCTCCAGGTTTGTGTTTTATATTCAAAACCTTTTAATCAAATCCTCCCTGCCCGCGATAGAGCTTAACACGCTTATCCAATTTCACTTTTAATACGGTCACATAAGGGTCTTGTACGCCTTCCGGGATAGTTATATAAACTAGTCCAGGCACATGACTCCAGGCTATTTTCCCCACCACCTTTTGTTCAAGCTTTGTTCCACTGCCAAGTACGCTTATTTCCTTGATGGCATTGTCCAGCCCCTTGATGACTACCTGCCCGCTGGTCTTACCGGGCAAGAACAGATAAAGAGTCGTAGAGTCCTTTGACAATGTTGTCGGGCCATAGAAATGACCCTGCGGAATCCCGGCGATGGTGTTGAATACGCCTTCCCCATTGCGATGGTTCCAGGAACCTAGTTCCTTGAGGACATTGATTTGTTCTGCGGGTATTGTTCCATCGGCTTTGGGACCTATGTCCAGCAACAGGTTCCCTCCGTGTGAGACAGCGTCAACAAAAATGGTGATAATTTCGAATGGTGTTTTCCAGTTGGTGTCCTGATGCTGATAGCCCCAATTGTTATTGATTGTCATACACAGCTCCCACCAGGGGTAGGCAGGAGTAGAGACAGGCACATTCTGCTCTGGCGTCACATAGTCGCCATACCCGGCAAGCCGGCCATTGATGATTGACGAAGGATTGCCCTTCATAAGTTGGGTTCGGATTTTCTCCGCTTCCCATTGTTCT
Organism: Cyclobacteriaceae bacterium; assembly: GCA_031384895.1. GTDB lineage: Bacteria > Bacteroidota > Bacteroidia > Cytophagales > Cyclobacteriaceae > ELB16-189. The sequence goes on from JANNAZ010000403.1 coordinate 7,496, forward strand.
GCAGTGTGCTCCCAGTCTCCGTCAAACCACCAGATATCCGGATTGTACAACGCACCAATTTCGGCAATCTGCCCTTGGGTAAAAGCGCGGAATCGATTCCACCGTGCATAGTCTCCGTCCAGCTTGTATTTGACGCTGTCTTTCAAGAAGCCCGGATAGTCAGGATGGGTCCAATCAATCAACGAAAAGTATGCTCCACATTTTAGATTTCTCTTCCTCAATTCCTCAAAAAATGGCTTGATGACATCGCGACGCGCAGGAGTCGCATTCACCGAACTCAACTGATTAAATTTGGTAGGATACATCGCCACACCGTCGTGATGCTTGGTGGTGATTACGGCATAGCGCGCTCCACTCTCCTGGATCAGATCCGCCCATTGCGCCGGGTCATACTTTTTCATGGTAAAGCCCTTCAACTGCTTCATGTAATCAGCATGCGACATCTTGCGGTTAAAGAAACTCCAGGACTCATCTACTCCATCTACGGCGTAGATTCCAATATGGATGAAGATTCCCAACTTGGCGTCGGCAAACCACTGCATCTTGTCATGGATGACTTTGGGATCCGTTTTTGTTTGGGAATAACCACACAGAATTGTGGAGGCCAAGATGAAGGTCAGTAGTGCTAGTTTTTTCATAAGATTAAAGAATATCAGGTTATCGATCGCTTCAAGGCTATCGGGTATGGTAATTGGCAAGGATCACACACACTAGCGGGCTAGCTGCACTTCGTAATGACCTCCCTTTGTCGTCATAAACTCAACCACTCCGCCCGGCATTTTTCTTGACTTCACTGTCTTACCATTGCTCAAGATCTTAATATCTGTTTCAGGTTTAAGGCGGCAAATTTCACCTTGTTTCGAGAAGATGCTCAACGCCGTAATCTTCTTGTTCTTCCATGCATAATCCAACTCGAAAGCTCCTCTGGCGCATACCCCTTTGAACGACCCTTCACTCCACTCATCGGGCAATGCAGGAAGTAATTTAATAAATCCATCGTGCGACTGCATCAGCATTTCTGTAATGGCTGCCGTGACGCCAAAGGTTCCGTCAACCTGAGGTGCTTTGAAACACAGGGCGAAGAGTGACTTACAGCTTTGCTCAGCGAGGTAGCCTTTGTAAATTGAATTGGCCCTGTTTCCATCTTCCAACCTAGCCCAGAGCGCCATTTTCCATGCCCTGGAAAAACCCGTTGAACCATCTCCGCGCTCTTCCAGAACTTTTTTATAAGCCGCTATTAAGGCGGGTGTTCTTTTTTCATACAAGACTTTACCTGGATACAGGCCGTACATGTGTGAAAAATGCCTGTGATTTTCCTCCAGCGATTTCCAATCATCTGCCCACTCCTGAAGTGAACCATCCGACCCGATCTGTGGAGGAACCAATTTCTCCCTGGCGGCCATCACCTTTTTCGTGAACTCATTATCCTTCTGCAAGACTTTGGAGGCTTCCAGGTAGTAGCCAAACAAATCATATAGGATCTGCATGTCGATGGAGGAGCCCGCACAGATTGTTGTGCCCTCACGGAAGCCTGCCGTCACTTCATCAAAGTAGGGTTTGTTGTTTCCACCATTGGGGAAGTTCTCTGGAGAGGTAGACGGATTGGTCACCAACCATTTTCCGTTTGGGTGAAGAATCAGGAAATCCATGAAGAACTGGACAGAGCCCTCTATGACCGGATAGGCTTCAAGGAGAAAATTCCGATCACGCGTATATTGATAGTGTTCCCACAAATGCGTGCACAGCCAGGCGCCTCCAACGGTAAATGTTCCCCAAGTCGGCCCATCCATCGGAGCAGCTACTCTCCAGATGTCTGTATTCTGGTGAAACACCCACCCGCGCGCGCCATAATGTTCGCGCGCAACCTGTGAACCCTGATCGGTAAGCTCCCTGATCATTCGAGACAACGGTTCGGCGCATTCCGGGAGATTGCCGCTTTCTACCGGCCAATAGTTCATTTCGGTGTTAATATTCGTCGTGTACTTTGAATCCCAATTGGGGTTCATATCATCATTCCATATGCCCTGGAGATTGGCTGGTTCTGTTCCGGGGCGAGAAGATGAAATCAAAAGGTATCTTCCGAAATTGTAACTCAGCGCTGCCATGCCGGGATCAGGTGAACTTTGTATTTTCTTAAGTCGCTCATCGGTAGGCAATACGGAATTGCTGGTTTGCGGCAACGCCAGTCTAACCCGGTCAAATAACTTTTTATAATCAGCAAGCGATGCATTTCTTATTGCCTCATAGCTTTTTGCTTTGAGTTGATCAAGGTACTTTTCAACGCGCGCATGCTGATCTGCGCTGACATCCTTGTAATTGACAAAATTGGTAGCCGCAACAAAGAGAAGGGTAACGGCATCGGCATTTTCCACAATCAGATTCACACCCTCCGTTCTTACCGTACCTCCTTGAGCGACAGCTTTGATTCTTGCCTCATATCTCAACTTCCCCTCAACGCCCATGTAGTCGGCAGATTTCCCGGTGAGAACCAATCCATCACTCCCCAAGGCATCCATCCTGAAATAATCCGTGGCATAATTGGAATGGGCCTGGTTCCGTACGCCTCTCAGGTTGGCCCGGAATGAAATGCTTCCTTGCTTATCAGCTGATAGCCTTACAACAATAGCCTGATCTGGTGCTGAGGCAAATACTTCTCTTTTGTAAGTTATTCCGTTTGCTTTGTAGACTACCGTGGTAACGGCCTCCGAAAGATCGAGCCATCGACTATAGCCTGTAACGGTCTTCTGGTTTTCAAAGAACAAATGCAGGTTGGCCAGGCTTTGATACTTCATTTGTTCAACGGGATATCCCATCAGGTTCCGGCCAAAGAGGTTGTGCGCCTCAAGGTACTTTTCTTCAAATACCAGTTTTTGAATCTGGGGAAGTAACCTGGCGCCTCCTTTTACCACGGTTGAATAGGGGCCTCCGGACCAATACGTTTCTTCATTGAGCTGAATTCG
>JANNAZ010000018.1:0-9537 GCA_031384895.1 Cyclobacteriaceae bacterium
GCAATCCGAAGGAAATCCATGCCTTCGCGCTCCTGGGTCTCGGTGACTGGAGCGAACAGCTGAACGACCATTGTCCTTCAACCGGCCTCGGCATGGAACGGGTGATTACTGAACTTTTGGTATTTGGGTTTGACCGCGATGATCTCGCTAACCTGGAACGGCTTTCCGATCAACGCGTGCTGGCACGCCTTCCCAAAGGAGGCAATCACCTCGCCCACAACGACAAGTCCAATGCTATCGCGTATCTCCGCGCCTGGGCAACGCTGCTTGAAGATGAGTGGGCCGAAAGCCAATCTTTGATGTCTGTGGCGATTGATGAGGTTATGGCAGCCGATACAGGATACAGTCCTTCGACAGGTTTCCTTGATTAACAAACTGGAACCATTTCTCGCGGCGGTCAACTACACGCAATCCCGACTTGAGCAGTACCTTACCCGATGCCTCATTCTCGGCATCGGTAAAGGTGCCGATTGTATTTACGCTGTTGATAGATCTTAGTATTCCCATCAGTTTGCGACACACTTCCGTCGCATACCCGTTACCCCACTGGCTAGGGCTGAGGATGTAGCCAAACTGAATGGAGCCCTGATCGTTGACCGCCCCACAACTTCCGATAAGCCTCCGATTCCTCAACCGTATCCCATATGAATAGTCAATTCCGGACGTCCAACCCTGCTGGGCAAATGAAAGATACCTCCGGCTATCCCCAATTCGTTCATGGGTAGCCCACGAAACATATTTTGTCGCTGCCGGTTTACTGGCATAGGTATAAAAGATTTCCTCTGCATCTTCGTGATTGAAACGGAAGATGCCAAGCCGGTCCGTAAAAAATTCATCGGGCATGGAGAGCTTCATAGGAGAACAACAGATAAAGGCATGAGTTCAAATATCGTACATCGCTATTTTAAAAAGGAATTAGAGGGGTCAATAATTCTGGTTCGGGTAAATCCGGTCCACCTGAAGGGGACAGAGCTCATTATTGGCTCAACTGGACAGGTACAGCAGCGTGAGCTCCTCTTTGATGAGGCAATTTATGATGATCTGGCCGCCGACGAATTCAAAGAGGGCAGCCCGATGGAATTTCACCTGTATTTTTCTGGTCTTGCCGGAGTTTGACCTTTCCATTTGCCCTCCTATTTTTACAACTCGCTTCTACTAAACCCCTGTCCCTATGGGCCGTGTATTTGAGAAAAGAAAGTATAAGATGTTCGCACGTTTTGACCGGATGGCCAAGGCATTCACCCGCATTGGGAAAGACATCGTTATCGCAGTAAAGGCCGGAGGTCCAAACCCCGACAATAACCCGCGGCTGCGCATGTCTATTCAGAATGCCAAGGGAGTAAATATGCCCAAGGATCGGGTTGAAGCGGCCATCAAGCGTGCAGTGTCTAAGGAGGAAAAAGATTTTCAGGAAGTAGTCTATGAAGGTTACGCGCCGCACGGGGTTCCCGTTCTGGTAGAATGCGCCACCGACAATCCCACACGTACGGTAGCCAATATCCGGGTTCATTTTTCCAAGAACGGCGGCAATATGGGTAACAATGGATCAGTCTCCTTTCTCTTCGAACGGAAAGGCGTTTTCAAGTTTGATCCATCCAAACTATCGCTGGATAAATGGGAGCTTGAACTAATCGATGCTGGCGCTGAGGATATCCAACAGGATGAAGAAGAAATCATCATCTATACTCGGTTCACCGAATTCGGCCATATGCAGAAATTTCTGGAATCAAAAGTGCTGGCAGCGAAAAGTTCAGAACTCCAATACATCCCCTCTTCCACCAAAGAACTTGGCGAAAAAGAATTGGATGAGGTGATGGAGTGTGTGACCGCACTCGAAGCCGACGATGACGTCCAGAACGTCTATCATAACCTGGCCTAATCCGGTACGCAGCTATTTTCAGGAAGGTGGCATTCCCTGGAGCTGATCAATCAAGTTGCTAATCAGAATGCTACCCCTTATTGGCCGTCCGCTGGCGCAAAATACTGGAATGGACGCCGTAATGTAACGGGCAAATGGCCATTTTCTCTTAGTTTTGTAAGCCTGCTATTTTAGTAGGTATAAAATTGCCGTGATTGGCCTATTTGCCCAAACCTGTTGAATGAGAAAGATTCTCCTTGGCGCTTTCCTGATAGCATTTGTTCAGCAGCTTGATGCTCAAAATATTGAGTCATTTGGTGTTTTTGGAGGATTTAACGTTCCTATTACCATCGATCAGGGCCTCGAAAACGATCCGCGGTTTGTTTCGAAATTCTCTATCCGGGGGACACCCGTTGGCATTCATTATGGTTATGACCGTCCCGGATTTGGCTATGTGATCTCGCCCAACTACCTGGTCATTGGCCAGAACTATATCATCAAGAATACAACCGGTGGAGATGCTGGCTCCCGGGATATCTCCATGAGTTATCTCAGCGTACCCATTGCCCTCAAGTTTCACCTCAACACGCTTGCCTTTTTCCGGCTGAGCGTAGTAGCTGCACTTGACTTCAGTTTTCTGCTGGACGGTAAAGAGACGTTTACCCATGTATCCTCAAAACTCCGTTACCCATCCGGCGTAAGCATTCCTACAGACCCGGGATATATCGCTGTCTATGATGGTGTCTTCGTACCTGATGTTTCCGAACTTGTTCATGTTTCAAAAGACAAATTCAATACATTTCAGTTATTCGGAGGTGTGGGCATGCGTGCCGATTTGGATCTAAGCGACCATTGGAGTCTGATGGCGGATGGGCGCGCCAATTTTGCTTTGCTGGATTCCAGAACAAGTGAATACCTGGATCAACTGAAGACGCCTACCGGGCCTGCAGATTTTTACGGAAAACCCGGCGCGCCTGATCTTCCCGGTGCGCGACGCGATATCTTTCTATCGTTTACTTTTGGCGTTTCCCGGATTATTACAACTAAACCTAAATTTAAAGCTCGCCATTCGAGCCCCATACCCAAAATGTCGACACCAAAATCAAAAAAGAAGTAGCCGTATTTAGTCTCTCGGTTTTTTAGGCGGCACAATGACCACGGGTACTTCGATTTCTTCGAGCAACTCTTGAAAAGATTCCTCACTAGCAAGTTTCTTGCCCATCACAAGCATGACTACCGCATTCTTGCTCGCATGCTCTCGAATCCGATCTCGAAGGAAACCAACCTCTGACTGGAAATTAAACGAGACCCGGCTGTCACGCAGTACCCCGGCAACCAATCGCTCAAATTTTTCTAGCGCATCCACATCCATCGCTTTCTTCGATTGCACCACATCAGCTATCCTCTTTAGTTGATCAAGCCGGTACGGGTAAAGTACCGAAATATGAAGGGCGTGCTTCTGTGCCTCCGGAATAGCCCATTGTAGCGCCTGCAGGGACGAATCCGAAAAATCGATCACACACAGAATGGAGGGGCTAGCTGACGGAACCATTTAGGAAAATTTCACTCTACAAACCTACCATACAGCCAGAACGGGTGAGCCCCAGATATATCATGCTATGAAATGATTTTAATCATACTTTTGCCATTCATGGATTCCAGACCCACATTATTCAGCACGCCCGCGATGTCCGAGGAGGCGTTCAAAGAAATCTTTCAAAGCATGACGGAAGGTCTTGTTGTGGTAAACAAGGAAGGCCTCATCTTGATCGTTAATCCGATTGGCGAACGCATGTTTGGGTATGAGCCAAACGAATTAGTGGGCCAGTCAATAGAAATTCTTCTTCCAGAGCGCTACCGCGGGCACCACTTGCAGTTCCGCAAAAGCTTTAATGAGAACCCCAGTCCTCGGCGAATGGGGCTAGGGCGCGACTTAAAAGCGTTCAAGAAAGATGGGATGGAGTTTCCCATTGAGATAAGCCTGAGTTACTCAACAGCGGGCAACTCGTTCGTTGCGATCGCCTTCATCAGCGACATCACCCTTAGAAAAAAAGCAGAAGATGCGCTTAAGGAGAGTGAAGAACAACTGATTCTCTACGCCACTGAACTTGAAAAAAAAGTGCGCAGTCGCACAGAGGACTTGAATATCTCCGTCAGCAAATTGGAACGGGAAATTGCGGAGCGAAAGAAAGCGGAAGAGGAAGTCCTGAACGCATTGGCCAAGGAACGTGAACTCAATGAACTGAAATCAAAATTTGTATCGATTGCCTCACATGAATTTCGGACGCCGCTTAGCACAATTTTGAGCTCCATTTCTCTTATCGATCAATACAAGAAAGTCGGAGACCTCGAAAAGATTGACAAGCACATTAACCGCGCCCGTACCTCCGCCAATCACATGACGTCCATTCTAAATGACTTTCTTTCCGTCGGCAGGCTGGAGGAGGGGAAGGTGGAGATCTTGAGGGAGCCGGTCAATATCCAGGAACTATTCACCGACATTGTCGAAGAGATTAAACTCCTGCTTAAACCAGGCCAGCACATTACGATGGAATTCCCAGACCCGGTAATCACCATCAATACCGATTCCAGGATGCTCAGGAATTGCTTGTTCAACTTGCTGTCTAACGCAAGCAAATATTCTGATGTCAACAAAGCTATTCGACTGATTTGTCAAACAACAAAAAATAGACTCTCGGTTAAAATTCAGGATGAGGGCATCGGGATCCCAGAGGAAGATCAGCCTCACCTTTTTGATCGATTCTTCCGGGCGAGCAACGCCATTAACATTCAGGGCACCGGGCTAGGTCTTAACATTGTAAAGCGGTACCTTAATCTATTGGACGGATCAATTTCCTTTACCAGTGAATACGGGAAGGGAAGTACCTTTGATATTCAATTACCAATTCAACGATCATGAAGAAAATCTTACTCATCGAAGACAATAAAGAAATCCGGGAAAATACCGGGGAGATATTGGAGCTTGCTGGCTATGAAGTCATTGCCGCCGAAAACGGAAAAGTAGGCGTGCGCCTGGCGCAGGAAGACACCCCAGACCTGATCATCTGCGACATCATGATGCCCGAACTTGACGGGTATGGCGTCCTTCATATTTTGAGCAAGAATCCGAAGACCGCCCGAATACCTTTTGTGTTCCTCACAGCAAAAACAGAGAAGGCCGACATCCGAAAGGGAATGGAACTCGGGGCAGATGACTACCTCACGAAGCCTTTCAGTGACACTGAGCTCCTAAATGCCATCGGAACCCGTCTTCGGAAATATGCAATGCGGGCCGATGCCTACAGTAGTACGCCAGAGGGTCTCGACAACTTTCTCAGGGACGCCCAAAAGGTTCTCAATCTAAAAGACCTGTGCAAGAACAAGAAGATAAAGCAATACAAGAAAAAAGCAGAAATATTCGGTGAGGGCGACATGCCACAGTCTGTTTACTTCCTCAAGTCAGGTGATGTTAAGACCTTTAAGTCACACCAAGACGGAAAGGAACTTATCACCGACCTACACAAGGAAAACGATTTTTTTGGATTTGAGCCCATCCTTGAGGGTACCGATTACCATGACTCGGCTGTTGCCATGCAGGATTCCGAAGTGATTGTCATCCCGAAGCATGACTTTCTAACGCTTCTATACAGCCATCACGATGTGGCCTCTGGCTTCATCTCACTACTCTGCAAGAAAGTGGCGGAGAAAGAAAAGCAACTGCTGAATCTGGCTTACAGCTCAGTGCGTCAGCGGACCGCTGAGGCTTTACTAAAGGTAGCGCAACACAAAGATCAGCAGGATAAGATCACTATCTCCCGTGACGACCTCGCAAAAATTGTAGGCACAGCTTCCGAATCTGTTATTCGTGTCCTTTCTGACTTTAAGGAAGAAGCCCTTATTGAAATTGAGAGCGGAAAGATCCGCGTCCTGCAGCCCACCAAACTTGAGAAAATAGTTCGCTGGAATGTCGTTCGCTAGCCTTACGGGCAGATCACTCCACTGGCTTGCGCGGCTGCGTGAACCTTATCCTGGAAAGTGTACATAGAGCGGACTAACAATAGTGCCCCCAACGCAATCATTACTATAGCACTTAGTCGTTGAATTTTTAATTTCGTTCGGGAAGCAAACGCCTGAGCAAGAGCTGGCATCGCCGTCAAAGTGCCTGCCTGGAAAATACTAGTTGGCTGTATCCCCTGCTTCTTCTGAAAGCCCCAGTCCCATCCGATGACGGAAAAGCGATGCAATATTTTCCGCCCGATCAACGGCTTCATCCGCTTTGGCACCTACAAAATTCTCTCTGATTGTATTCTTGAATAACAACAGCCACCTATCAAAATGCTGCCCTTGAAGAGGCAATGAAATATGCTTTTGAAAGGGATTCCCCTGGTAGGATTGCTCACCAAACAAGAGGGAAGACCAAAAGGAATACATTGTCGGCAGGTGGGCTGGCCAGTCTACATGAGAAAAAACCGGGGAGAGCACCTCATCCTGGCGAACCTTGTCGTAAAACAAGTTCACCAGACGCGTGATGTCTCCCCGGTCTTGAATGTCCTTCTTGATCGCAGTCAATCTATTTTAATTCTTGGCAGGAGGAGGAAGCAATACGGCATCGATGACGTACACGATTCCGTTGGAGGCAGGTGCTGTTCCCAAAATTGCCGCACCATTGACGGTATACTTCCCATCTTTTAATCCAATCACTACATTATCCAGATTCACCTGATTAATTTTCTGGCCGTCTATCAAGTTCTCCAGTTTGTAAACGCCAACAGCCACATGATATTCGAGGATATTTCTCAGTGCATCCTTCGATTCGGGCTTCAATAATCCTTCAACAGTTCCTGCAGGCAGCTTATCAAAGGCTGCGTTAGTCGGCGCGAATACAGTAAAGGGCCCGGCATTCGATAGGACATCCACATATTGGGCAGTCTGCAGCGCGGTAACCAACGTAGTATGATCGGCTGAGCCCACCGCAACATGGACGATGTCCTTCTGAGAGTCGTTGTCCACAACGGCTGACTGGCCACCACCTGCCGGCTCATCTGCCACCGCAGCAGTTGAATCAGACTGGTTCCCGCCTGACGAGCAAGAAAGCAACATAGCTGCAGCCAGGAAAGCAGCGCAAAGAGTTTGTAATGTTTTCATAGATTGCTATTTAAGGTTATTTCATTTCGGTGCTCCAAGGTACCCCAAGGGTCTTTACCAGAAAATGACTTTTGTCAGGTGGGCAGACTGGTAATTCTTAGATGTCTTTCCGCTGAAATTTCCGAAGCGAGAAAATCAGCGGGATCCCTATCCAAGCCAAGAGCATGGAAAACGAGTAGATAATTCCGAATTGGGTGCCGAAGAAATCCTTATAAAAAGCGCCTGTATATCCCATCAATGCGGATATGTCAAGCTTGAGGAGGATCACAATCCGGGCAAGATCCACGGGGTTCAGCGAAATCAAGGCCAATGTGATTTTCTCAATCGGATAGTCGCTAAACGAATAAATAATATAGAGCATAAACCCATCGTATATAAGTCCAAAATAGAACCAGAACAGCAGGGCAATGCCAATTCCTTTGGCCTTGTCCCGGGTGCTTACTGAGGCTGCGAAGGCCAGGGAGACAAAAACCCAGGTCAACAACAAACCCGAGGCAACGAGGTAAAGTGACCCGGCGGTGGCGCTCAGCAGAAGGACCGGCACGCCAACCCCTACCAGGTAGGCGACGGACAAGGCGAGGCTGATGGCTAGAAATTCACTAAAGAAAATCACTTTCCGGTTAATGGGTTGAGACAGCAGCAATTCAATAAATTCATAGGAATTAAAGAAGTAGATCGTTGTGAAAATGATGCTGACCAGTGGAACAACCATCAGCACAATATTCAACAAGCTAAGCACCGCTTTTCCCGGGTCACTATCCAGGCTAAACAGGCTAAACGTAATCACCATTAGAAAAAGGGCATAGAACAAGACAAACCGGTTCCGGAGGATATCATAAAGCGCATGTTTGGTAATGCGAATCATGCTTTGTTCTGGTTCAAGTTCTTGCGCATAATGCTGGCGATCGCTTTTCCAAGTTTTTCCTCGCCAGTCTCTCGCTTGAGCTGTGCAATTGGATTGTTATACCGCACAATGCCCTCTTCGAGATACAGGATATCTGAAGACAACTCATCCAGGTCACTCATGATGTGCGACGTGATCAGAAATATTTTTCCACGTTCTTTCTCCTGGAGAATCTTTGCCTTCAGGATTTCCACAGATAGTGGATCAAGACCTGCTGTAGGTTCATCTAGAATTAATACCTGGGGATCAAAGAGGAAAGCAATTGCCGCACTCACTTTTTGCCGGGTACCTCCCGAAAGTGTATGCATCCGTTTGCCAAACAATTCAGGTAGACGAAGCTCACGGATCAAATCATCATCGGTTGGCTTTCCTGTTCTGCGCAAGTCACGAATCATCTCAAATAACTGTCCGATCTTCATGTTATCTGGGTAGCGCCCGATCTGCGGCATGTATCCGATATGCTGCCTATATCTCCATTCGCCTATAATGGAATGACCGTCCACTTCAACCGTACCAGAATCCGGCAGCACCATCCCCAAAATGCTTTTCATCAACGTAGTCTTACCCGACCCATTGGGTCCGATGATGGCGTATGAGCCCCCATTCAGAAAGGATGCGCTCACATCTTTCAGAACTTGCAGCTTCCCAAAACTTTTGCAGACCCGCTTAACCTCGATCATATGATTTCATGGCCGGGAGGTCGTCGACCAAATTTTCTGGAGTCACCGCAGGCACGACCTTTTCAGCGCGATCCAGGAGAAAAACCAGAAAGCTTCTCCACAACATGACGGCTGTTGGCATTTTCTCTACGACCATCCCATACAGACTGACGGGGTGGAAAGGTACATCACCAATTCCATTCCGGTCCAGGTCATATCCCTCATACTTGTCCCAGTAGTTCCCGGTGATCGTATTGAGCGAGATAGATCCATTGGTGGCCACGTCAAAGGTATTTGACACAAAGTTATTCTTTGAGATCAGGTTTCCATCGCAGCTCGCCTGGACTTTCATAGCCCAACCGTTTTCCACAAATTCATTTTCCTGAATAACGCTCCGGCTGGAGCCTTCCATATAAATGCCAATCGTATTCCTCACAAACCGGCAGTGCTCAATGCGGCTATCGCCGATATCCTTAAGAAGTAGGGCATATGAAGCTGACCCTTGGTTACCCTCAAAACGATTACCCACCATTTTGACACCTTTTGTATACATCACTGCAACACCGGATCCGTTATTCAGAAACGTGTTGTTCAGGTAGTCATCATCGTGCGAAAACATGAAGTGCAAGCCGTAACGGAGGTTTTGCTGGCTGAGATTTTCTTCAACAAGGGATTTGGTTACAAATTCAAAGTAGATTCCATCGCGGTGGCCCTGGACGGTGTTCTTCCGAATCGTAATGTGGTTGCACTTCCACAGATGAATTCCGTTGCCCACTTCTTGCTCCGCTTTCCTGGAAGAGTCAACGAACAGCTTATTACCTTCTATGACACAATTCGTTGAATTGGATATGTGGATCCCAAAAAAGGTATTCTCAAATTGATTATTAATGACCCGCAGACGTTTGAGGTCAAGCCCTTTCACAGCCGCAATGTCATTTATGCTGGCATGGCCCGTATTGATCAGTCTGAGT
>JANNAZ010000036.1:0-4984 GCA_031384895.1 Cyclobacteriaceae bacterium
CCTTGAACAGGCTTTCGAGGCGGTCAGTGGACTGCGGTTTTTTCATCGCATCCATGAGGCTGAGGTTGATTTCTTCATAGGCCACAGAATCCTGTTTGGTGCCAAAAACAGGAATGCGCTGTTGACCAAAAAGCCCTGCTGAAATCATCAAAAAAAGGATGCTTAAAAGCGGCTTTTTCATGGTTAAAAATAGGTCTTAGAAACCCAATTTTAGGGTCAATCATAAATCAAAATTAAACCTGAAAATAGTTGAGTCTAACATGGCGAAAAATGCGGTTTTTAACCTCAAAATCCTTATTTTTGACCCCTTGTAAAAGAACGAAATGACTGCGGAAAAGCTAAAGAAGGCCAGTGAATACTCGGCCAGTAATATACAGGTCCTGGAGGGGTTGGAGGCGGTTCGGAAAAGACCTGCCATGTATATCGGGGATGTAAGCGTAAGAGGGCTCCATCACCTGGTTTGGGAAGTGGTGGATAACTCCATCGATGAGGCCATGGCGGGCTATTGCGACGAGATCCAGGTGACCATAAACACCGATAACTCGGTGACTGTAGAAGATAACGGCAGGGGAATCCCTACCGATATGCACATCAAGGAGAAGCGTTCGGCCTTGGAGGTCGTTATGACAGTCCTTCATGCGGGCGGAAAGTTTGATAAGGACACCTATAAAGTATCCGGTGGACTTCACGGCGTTGGGGTTTCTTGCGTAAATGCCCTTTCTATCATGCTCCGTGCCACCGTCTACCGGGAAGGCAAGATCTTCCAGCAGGAGTATAGCAAAGGAATTCCCCAGTATCCCGTAAAGGTCATTGGAGAGTCTCCCAAAAGCGGGACGACCATTGAGTTTAGACCGGACCCGGAAATATTCCAGATATTGGAATACAATTACGTTACTGTTTCTGGCCGCCTTCGCGAATTGTCGTTCCTTAATCCGGGTATTAAGATTCTATTGAAAGATCTGCGGGAACTCGATGAAAAGGGAGAGCCGCGTAGCGATGCATTCTTCTCAACTGGCGGACTCCGTGAATTTGTGCAGTATATGGATTCAACTCGGGAAAAGCTTATCGCCGAACCGATCTATGTAGAAAGCGATAAGGGGAGCACGCCACTTCAAGTTGCGATGAGCTACAACACCTCATTTTCTGAGAACTTAGTCTCTTATGTGAACAACATTAATACCCACGAAGGGGGGACGCACGTTGCAGGATTTCGGCGGGCCCTTACCAGAACATTGAAGACCTACGCCGACAAGTCCGGCCTGTTGGAGAAGGCAAAGATTGAAATTAATGGCGATGATTTTCGTGAAGGCCTTACTGCAGTAATCTCAGTCAAGGTCGCGGAGCCTCAGTTTGAAGGCCAGACAAAGACCAAGTTGGGTAATTCAGACGTAATGGGAGCCGTAGACCAGGCCATGGGTGAGGCGCTGCAGAATTTTCTGGAGGAGCATCCACGTGATGCCAAGATGATCGTGAATAAGGTCATCCTTGCCGCCCAAGCCCGCCACGCAGCACGCAAGGCCCGTGAGATGGTGCAACGGAAGAATGTGCTCAGTGGCACCGGACTTCCCGGTAAACTGGCTGACTGCGCAAGTGCCGATCCGGCTATTTCAGAACTTTATCTCGTTGAGGGAGATTCTGCCGGCGGCTCCGCCAAGCAAGGAAGAAATCGACATTTTCAGGCTATCCTTCCGCTGCGTGGAAAAATATTGAATGTAGAGAAAGCGCAGGAGCACAAGATCTACGATAACGAGGAAATCAAGAACATGATCACTGCCCTCGGCGTTAGCTTTGGTACCTCGGAGGATGACAAAGCGCTGAATTTGTCAAAATTGCGTTATCACAAAGTCATCATCATGACCGACGCAGATGTAGATGGAAGTCATATTCGTACCTTAATCCTTACCTTCTTCTTCCGATACATGCGTGACTTGATCGAACAGGGTTATGTGTATATCGCCCTGCCTCCGCTATATCAATTAAAGAAAGGAAAGGAAGAGCGCTATTGCTGGACAGAGCAAGAGCGTGATGCGCTGATTAAGGAAATGGCCCGTGACGGCAAAGAGGATAGCGTCAATATTCAGCGATACAAAGGTCTGGGTGAGATGAACCCAGAACAATTGTGGACGACCACAATGGATCCGGACAAGCGTACCCTGAAACTGGTAAACATTCAGTCGGCAGCCGAGGCTGATCACCTGTTCTCTATGCTGATGGGCGATGAAGTGGCGCCACGCCGGGAGTTCATTGAGAAAAACGCCAAATACGCCAAAATCGACAGCTAAGGGCTTGGGTATGGAACACGATGCGGAAGAGGATGACGTGTTTGATGAGGTTCCCTTACAGGCACCCTCGCAAATAGGAGAGAGTAAATACATCAGCAGGGATCTTAGTTGGTTGCAGTTTAACTATCGGGTGCTTGACCAGGCTCACAACGGTGACCGAAGCATCTTCGACCGCCTAAAGTTTTTTTGTATTACGGCCTCGAATCTGGATGAATTCTGTACCATCCGACTGGGCAGCCTGTACAATTACCTCGACTTTGGAAAGGAACGCTACGACTATAGCGGCCTGCGCGAGAACCCCTTTCGAACGATGCTTCTCCATGAAGTCCAGAAGTTCCTTGGAGAACAACATAGCTACTTTCAAGCAAGCCTGAAGCCGCTGTTTCAACAAAATGGGTTTCGGTTGGGAGAATATGAATTTCTATCTCCGACAGATCGCCAACGCGTAGATCAATACTTCATCCGTACCATCTACCCGATGCTCACGCCGATGATGTTCGACAGCTACCACACCTTCCCAACCTTGAAGAATAATCGTTTACTGGTTGGTGTTGTAACTAAAGCTCCGGGGGAAACCATACAGCATCAGAAGGCCTCCTTCATTCAGATTCCGAGCAACATCGCCCGGTTCTTCGAGATCCTGCAAATGGACGGAACCATTGCTTTTGTTCCGATGGAGGAGATCATCCGACATAATATCCAGCACCTGTTCCGCAATGTCGAGGTTCTCTCTGTAAGCCTGTTTCGGATCAATCGGAATGGGGATTTTACACTGGAAGAGAGTGAGGACATTGAATCCAATTTCCTGGAAGAATTGAAACGAAAGCTGCAGACACGCAGAACAGGCAGGGTAGTCCGTATGGATGTTGTGGAAGGTGCCGATCCATGGATGGTTCGGCTGTTGAAGATCCAATGGGACCTGGATGAGCTGAACATTTTCACAGTCCCCAAAGACAGTCTGCTGGATTTTACTGGTTTGAATCAAATCATTGGCCACAAAGAATATAAGGACAAGCGCTCTTCGTCACGACCTCCGGTGAAGCCGGTAACCTTCCCTGAACAAGGTGTGCGTGATCTTTTTGATGTGCTTAAAGAACGGGATATCCTCCTGCATCACCCCTACAACTCCATGGAGCCCGTTTTGGAGCTCCTGGAAAAGGCCGCTGACGACCCATTGGTTCTGTCCATCAAGATTACGATCTACCGACTGGCGAAAGAATCTCGGGTAAGTGCTGCACTCCTCAAGGCAGCCGAGAATGGAAAGCACGTTTCGGTATTGTTTGAGGTGAAGGCCAGATTCGATGAAGAGAATAACCTCCGGGAAGCACAAAAGCTTCAGCGGGCAGGCTGCTTTGTGATTTATGGCTTCGGCGCATTGAAGACACACACCAAGTTGTTGTTGATCGTACGGCGGGAGCCCGAAGACCGTGTCCTCAGGTATGTACACATCGCGAGCGGGAACTACAATGAGACAACGTCGCGGCTCTATACGGATATAGGCCTGTTAACCACTGAGGAAGCCTATGCCAGCGATGTATCTGAATTCTTCAACGTCATTACCGGACATTCGCAACCGACCAGCTACCGTAACCTGATCACTTCCCCGCGCGACATGCGGACGGAGTTATGCAATCTGGTTCGGAATGAGGCAGAGAATGCCAGGAAGGGCTTGCCATCCGGCATTGTGATCAAGTTGAACTCCATTCAGGACAAGGAATTTATCGACGCACTCTACAGTGCGAGCCAGGCAGGAGTGCGGATCAAGCTCATCGTTCGCGGCATGTGCTGCCTGCGTCCCGGGCGTCCAGGCCTTAGTGAAAATATTGAGGTGATTTCAATTGTGGGAGACTACCTTGAACATTCACGAATCTATTATTTTCACCATGCGGGAAAACCGAAGATATATATCGGCAGCGCCGATGCCATGGTGCGAAGCTTTGACCGGCGAATTGAGTCACTTGTACTCCTGGAGCAAGATCTGCTGCAGAATCAACTGATGAATATTCTCGTCTACAACCTCCGGGATAATGTTAATGCGTACATCTTGAAAGAAGATGGTGGATATGTGAAGAAGGACCGGAACGGTGAAGCGCCGTTTAACATCCATACTGCTTTTTACGGAGTAACCAGCGAGACGATCGAGAAGATTCAGTTGTTCCCCTAACCTACCGCACCCGCGTTGTTTTCTTTCCCTGCGATTGGTCCTCGGTATTGATAAACTTGACTTCTCTTTTCTGACGATTCTTTTCAAATAGGTGGAGCAGAATGCCATCTTTGAGGCCGACTTCTGGAACCAGAATCTGTTTGGCGCGCGCCCACTCCATCACCTGGATATAGATGTTGCTTGCAGGAACAATCACGTCGGCACGGTCGGGGTTCATTTGAAGTTCATATATCCGCTCCTCCATGGTGTGCGCCTCAACCATTTTTCGGGTGTCAATCATCTTTTTCAGTGACATGGTTTTTCCTTGCTGGGTCGCTGACAGTTCGTAGAGCTTACTAATATTTCCCCCTGTGCCCACAGCGGTGATTACCCCAAGGCCTCGCGCGACACTTTCTTTCACCCACTTTTCCATTTCATTCCAGACAGCCGGGGAGTCGTGGTGTTCAAGTACGCGAACAGAGCCTACCTTGAAAGATCGGGTCTTTAGTTTTTTTCCACCAGCAAATAAGTTGAGTTCGGTACTGCCACCGCCTACATC
>JANNAZ010000061.1:0-4207 GCA_031384895.1 Cyclobacteriaceae bacterium
CCTCACTTCCCCGCCTTTGCACGGAATAGCCGTACTCACCTCTCCGGACTGTCGATCAACAATCTTTTCCTATCCTGGATAATGCTCAAAAAAGTCCCAGATCTTTTTATTGCAGTAGTAAAGACGACCGTGTCGCCCAGCTTGCCACTGGCATTCTGAACGATCGGGTTGTTCAAACTTTTACTCATACATTTTCAGTTTTAAGTATCACATCGTCAAACGAAACTCATGCTGTACAACTGAAAGTCTTTCTGCGATGCCTGGGGCAAATGTGCGATAGCGCTGGCGGGCGCGTGCCGGATTCGGTAAAAACTGGTAGTAACGTGTAGTACTTTGTACTACTTTTTCTCTTGCCCTCAATCCTATCCAGCACAAAGCAGCCAGACACCAGCTAAAAGCAGCTAACATGCAGCACAAAACAGCCGGCGCGCAGGTAGCTTCCAGCCGGAAACCAGCCAGACATCTCACACACATCAGCCAGCGGTAAGCTACAGAGCAGCTACCGGGCAGCTAAAAACCAGCTAGCGGCTTGTGCTCCGTCCAATTAATCTCCCTGAAATCAACACCTTATAGCCCTCCTGTTTTTCCCCGCTGGTCCGGACTTGCAGTCCGTGACCCATTCGGGCGTGATCTAGTCTCCCTCGAACTCATTTATTTCGAATTGGTCGGGACCACAGGTCCCGACCAACTGGGGAGACAAGGTCTACTTCTTCTTTTCCTTGTTGACTCTGGTCCGATTAGCTATTTTCAGCAATGGAATTCGTTTCAAACTCTATTAGGTTATCCGCCACCGACCTCTCCAATCACTTAGCCTGCACGCACCTGACACAACTGAATCGATTAGTGGCACTAGGTGAAATCAAAAAACCCACGTGGTACGACCCTTCACTGGATATTCTCATCAAGCGAGGGCAGGACCATGAGGCCGCTTATGTTGAATTTTTGAAGAAAAAAGGATTGGCAATCGCTAACCTGAAGGGTCAACCCCTTGCAGCTACTATTGATGCAATGCAAAATGGTATAGAGGTGCTGGTACAAGCCAGGGTAAACAATGAAAACTGGCTTGGATATGCAGACATCTTGCAAAAAATCCCCGGTGAAAGTAAATTCGGAAAATGGTCATACGAAGTCCAGGACACCAAACTCGCACAAAATACACGTGCTGAAACCATGCTCCAGCTGTGTCTCTACACCGATCTCCTTTCGGGAATCCAGGGTACGGCTCCTGAAAAAATGAGTGTCGTCAAGCCAGGGAAGGACTTTCCGCAAGAGGACTACAGATATGCTGAATTTCAATCCTACTACAGGCTTGTTAAGAGAAACCTTCAACAAACAATTACACTATCTGACCAGACGACTTACCCAGACCCGGTAGAACATTGCAGTATTTGCCGTTGGTGGCAAGTGTGCGACAAAAAGAGACACGCCGATGATCATCTATCGCTTGTCTCAGGAATGCGTTCACTTCACATTGTCGAGTTGCAAGAGCAAAAAATTAATACCCTCGAACAATTTGCCGACGCACCAAAGATTGAAAAGCCTCAGCGAGGCAACTATGAAACATTCCTGAGAAAACAGTCTCAAGCCAAAGTGCAACTGGATGGAAGGCGCAAGGATAAATTGCTTTATGAACTCCTGCCGGTAGAAAGTGGTCGTGGGTTCAATCGTTTGCCCGAACCAGATGCAGGGGATATCTATTTTGATATCGAGGGCGATGCGTTCTATGAAGACGGAGGCCTTGAGTATGTCCTCGGCTACTCCTTTAAAGATAAGGGTAAACTGGTATACAAACGGCATTGGTCAACAAATCGCACGGAAGAAAAAAAGGCATTCATCGAATTCATGCAATTTGTCATCAGACGATGGAAGCGGTATCCCAATTTATACATCTATCACTTTGCGCCCTACGAGCCAACTGCTATTAAGCGGCTGGCACGTGTACATGCCGTACACGAAATGGACGTCGATGATTTGCTGCGGGCTGAACGATTCATTGACTTGCATTCCGTTTTCAAAGAGGGTCTTTTAGCAAGCGTTGAAACCTATTCGTTGAAGGCGCTTGAGAAATTCACGAAGTACACCCGAAAGGTTGACCTTCATGATGCAAGCGCCGCCAGGAAGTCCGTTGAAATTGCACTCGAACTGCATGAGTTCAAATCCTTGTCAAAAGAGACCATTCAGCTTGTAGAAGATTACAATGAAGATGACTGCCTGGCTACTGAGGCGCTGCACCAATGGCTGGAAGACTTACGCACAAGGCTGGTCAAGTCCGGAAACACAATTCTGCGCCCCGAACTCAAGACTGGCGAGGCCGGCGAAAAGGTAGAAGAACTTGACACAAGGTCCCAGGCATTGTACAAAGGCCTAACTGAGAAATTACCCGAGGACAGGTCAACCTGGACCAAAGAAGAAGAAGCTAAATGGCTGCTCGCACATCAAATCGAATACTTCAGACGAGAGGACAAGAGTGCCTGGTGGGAATACTTCCGGGTTCATGAACTTGAGCATGAAGACCTACTGGATGAACGAAAAGCGATTACTGGACTTGAGTTTGTTGAGGCACTACCTCTGGCTAAAGGAGAGAGAACCCCTGTTCACCGATACAAATATCCGCCACAGGAATTGAGTTTGGAAGAGGGAGATGATTTGGTAGTTGTTAAGAGTGAAGCTAAATCCTTCGGATCAGTTAAAGCGATTTCACATGAAAACTACATTATTGATATAAAGAAAACGAAGACAACTATTGATGTGCATCCGTTTTCCGTCCATGTAAAGGATGTCATCCGGCCGGGGCCTCTTGTCGCATCGATCCAGAACTTAGCCGAATCCATAACGGATGATGGCCTTGATCACAAGTGGCCTTATCAGGCTTCTAAGGATCTGCTGATGAAAAGAAGCCCGGTCTTGGTGGACAACCAACAGGGAGCATACGTGTTGCCCGGTGAAGAGGCTGTTGATGCCGCCATACGAATAGCACTTCACCTTGATCACAGCGTGCTGGCCATTCAGGGCCCGCCCGGATCCGGAAAGACATACACCGGAGCAAGAATGATAATAGAACTTCAAAAAGCCGGAAAGAAAATTGGAATTACGGCTGTCAGTCATAAAGTTATCCGAAACCTTACAATGGCCGCGATTGAACTGAGCCGGGAACAAAAGGTAAATATTCAATTTATCCATAAGCACAAGGAAAAAACTGATGGGTTCGTACCCGAGATTATCGAAGTCGATGAATCTGACCTGGTCCGCGACGGGTTGACTGAGGGTAAGGTGGCCTGTGGTACAGCCTGGCTTTGGGCCGAGGACAAATCAAACCAGGTACTTGACTACCTCTTTGTCGATGAGGCAGGCCAGATGTCACTCACTCATGTGTTGGCCGCCTCACGGGCAGCCAGGAATGTGATCTTGCTGGGCGACCCGCAGCAACTGGAACAGCCGCAGAAAGGCGCCCACCCGGAGGGCAGCGACGTGGCCGCACTGGCCCACTTACTCGATGGACAGCGAACTATGCCCGAGGGGAAAGGATTGTTTTTGGGAACCACCCGACGGCTTCATCCTGCTATTTGCCAGTTCACATCAGAAATCTTCTATGAAGGCCGCTTAACATCCATGCCGGGACTCGAAAAGCAGGTGATCAGTGGTAAAACAACATTTGACGGTGCCGGACTTTTTTACGTGCCCGTCAATCACAAGGGGAACCAAAGCAGGTCCCTGGAGGAAGTGAATGCCATCGTTGTAGTAGTTGAAAACCTCCTTGTCAAAGGAAAGTGGTACAATGAAAAAGGCAAGGTCAAATCACTGCAAAAAGAGGATATTCTGATTGTTGCCCCATACAATGCGCAGGTTTCCGCACTGATTGAAAGACTATCTGGACTGAGAGTTGGAACGGTAGATAAATTCCAGGGGCAGGAGGCGCCGGTAGTAATCTATTCCATGACCTCTTCATCCCCGGAAGATGCCCCGCGCGGGATGAGTTTTCTCTATAGCCCCAACCGCCTGAACGTTGCCACGAGCAGGGCAAAATGTATCTGCATCCTGGTTGCCTCTCCCAAACTTTTGGAGCCGGAATGCAGGACTATTGATCAGATGAAATGGGCGAATGCGCTGTGTCGGTTTGGGGAGCTGGCGAGTGGAAATTCCGTCTATAGTGAACACCTCATTTCGCCTCAAAGTGAACAGTCAAAGTTAACTGGGTAAATCGAGTAAA
>JANNAZ010000071.1:0-10791 GCA_031384895.1 Cyclobacteriaceae bacterium
CATATACTTTGAAAATGAAAAGTTTATCAACTGTGTCTCCTCTAACTCAAAAAGTAAATCCTACTATGTTGATCTGCAAGACGGAAAAATTGTTGAACGCGAACTTAAGTCCGAACTCATTCAATAAAAGAAGTATTGCCACTTATGCATTCTACTTTTTTCTTCAAGAGTCGTGTTATCCTTAGTCTGCTACTTAGCGTTCTGCTGACCAATCTTCAAGGTCAAATATCTGGCCTAATCACAGCGCCCGACGGAAATCCCGTTAGGGGGGCAGAGATCTTCATTAATCGAACTACGCTAATCGCAACAACTAATGAATTCGGTGAATTTGCATTGATTGATGTTCCTTCAGGCTTTCACGAATTGGTTGCTTACAAGAAAGGGTATGCCCTGTATCGAGCACCCATGCGCGTTCAGGAAGATAGATCCTACAAACTCAACCTCCAATTTAAAGCGTTGGAGAAAAAATCCAAAGAAAAAACTTCACAAGAAGAAACGGACAGCTTCAATAGGGCTCTTCTCGGCGAGGAGGGACTGATTATTTTTCAAAATGAAAAGCAAATCCAATTCGAGGTCAGTAATGGAAAATACCGGGTCTCCTCTGGTCCCCTGGTAATCGAGTATCCGAATGCCGGATACCGAATCACCACCTATTTTTCTACAACCACATTCCAGGAGGTATCTGAGGCACCGTACAACTATCAGGAATACCACGGGGCCGACGTCAATCAGAACATCGCTTTTGAAAAGGCACGCATGGCGCTTTACAGGGGATCCACTCGGCATTGGCTCATGGCCCTGGTCGCTGGCCGAACATCGGAAGAAGGATTCACCATTCGTGATGCGCAAGGCACCGTCGTCGATGAGGAGACTCATACAACCCCCTCTGCAACTCCAGGATACGACCGGATAAAAATCGCAGAGCCGCTAACAGTGCGCTTTGAAAACGAAAAGAGCACCCTCTTGGCTGCCGATCCGATTGATGTTAACCAGGTGGGTGTCATGATCAATCCAAAATTACTTCGCGTTTCCGGGGCCATGAGTAAGCCAGGCCTTGCCCACCAACTTCCCCTGAATTACAAACCAATTGCTGACGTCGAATCGACCTTCGCCGAAGCGCTGAAATTTTTCTATGAGAAAATCTACATCCAAACGGACAAGCCCTACTACTACCCAGGCGAACCTATTTGGCTCAAAGCCTATGTTAATTACTACAATCCTGCCTGGCAGGATTCGCTGAGCGATTTGATGTATGTTGAGCTGATCGGGCCCGATCGGAAAGTGCTCATTGAGCGAATGTTCCGTATTGAGCGTGGGGTCAGCTATGGCGATTTTGTTTTGCCCGATACCCTGAAAGAAGGAACCTATTACCTAAGAGGCTATACAGGCCTGCGAAGGAACTTTGGTGATGACGGGCTGTTCACCAAGCCTCTTCGCATACTTAACATACTGGACAAGATGGACCCCTCGCAGCGGCAACCCGCCCAAAGCCCGCACGGGGTAGCTATTTCGTCCGATCAACCCGTTTACCGGGTTCGCGACAAAATCACGCTGGATATCATGACGAAGGACGCTATGGGAAACCCGGTGGCCGGAAACCTATCTGTGTCCGTTACAGATGCAGCCCAGGCAATCGCCATTCCGGAGATCAACTCGATTCTCGACGATTATCCGATCCGGCTCGGAGAGATTTCAAAAATTGATGAACTGAAGTATCGCATTGAACGTGGCGTGAGCTTCTACGGACAATTCCTGAACAACAAAGGAAAAGGAGAGAAGACGCAGTTAAGCTTTATTCAATGGAAAACCGGTGACATGTTATCGGCTGAAACAGATGACAACGGTATGTTCTGGCAAACGGGACTACAATTCACAGACAGTGCGAAATTCTCATACAAGTCGGACAAAGCAGCAGGGAAACCTTATGGACGCGTGGTCATCCTGGACCATGACATACCGAAACTCCAGGCTCCTCAGGAGCCCGAACTGAAAATAGTGAAGGTCGGTGCCGTGCAGCGGATCATTTCAGACTATGAAGTACCCAAAGACAGCAAACTGCTGGACGAGGTGTCGGTGAGTGCCTCACGAATCAACACCGAAGAATTGGAACGAATTAAGCGCCGTCCCTTTGGAAGGGCAGATCATACCCTGAACGCAAAATCACTGAATACGGGTATGGGAAACCTGCTGTATGCCCTGGCTGGCAAGGTGCCAGGCCTGGTCGTCAACCCGTCACAGGGCGTTGTATACTTTTCAAGAGCCATGGGTACCTCCATTACAAATTCTATCGGGCCAATGGTAACCGTAAACGACATCCCTATGTCCGGTGATGCGGGGAATATTTTGCAAACCATTGAGCTCAACTCCATCGAGTCAATAGAATTTACGGCCCGACTAAACTCGCTATATGGAGCGCAAGGGGCGTATGGGGTTATTTCCGTTTACACCAAGACCGGAATGTCGTTTGACGGCAGCGATCCCAATTTTCAAACCCTCAAGCTCCCTGGATTTTCAAAACGCAGAATTTTTGCAGCCCCGGACTATTCAAATCCTCAGACAGATGCAACGCAAACAGATTTCCGGGCAACACTATACTGGAACCCGGATGTAAGAACTGATCCGGGCAAAGGTTCAGCTGCTGTTTCATTCTTTGCCTCTGACCTGCCGGGGCTTTACCGGGTGGTGGTGGAGGGGGTATCGGCAACCGGCGCGCCCGTGCGTTGCGAAACCTATCTGACCATTGAAGAAAAACGTTAGTCCGAAAACCTCAGCTCAACCTCATGCGACTAATTTCAGCATTCCTTCTCATGGCCACGATGAGTCAGGCGCAGCAGGTGGCTGATACGCTCTTTCGCTACGATATCAAACACCCGCGATACGAGAAAGGCAAAGGCCCGTTGATTCTGCTGGACGAGGGTCATCATAATTTTCACACTACAACTGGTCGCTTCAAGCCATTTTCTGATTTTCTGAGAAAAGATGGTTATATCTTGAGGGGCTACGCTAAAAAGTTTTCTGCGGACGAACTGAAGTCAGCACGCATACTCGTCATCGCAAATGCGCTGAATGAAGCTAATCAAACGGAGTGGAGATTACCTACGCCTTCCGCATTCACAGACGAAGAGATTCGGGTTCTTGCAAATTGGGTTAGGCAAGGCGGCTCACTCTTTTTGATTGCTGATCACATGCCTTTTCCGGGAGCGGCCGAAAAGCTTGCATTCACTTTTGGTTTTACATTCTACAATGGGTTCGCGTTCCGAAAAAACAAGACTGCTGTTGGAATAGGGAATGCGCTGGCTATCCCCGATATATTTACGATCGGGAATGGGCTGGAAGAAAATCAAATCACGCACGGAATGCATTCCGAAGAAAGAATCACTTCGGTGCGCACCTTTACTGGGCAAGCATTCAAGTTCCCGGCGGAGGCAATTCCGTTGATTGTACTGAGTGACGAGTATGAACTTGTTTTGCCCGAAATCGCCTGGGAGTTCGATAAGCAGGTTACAAAACTCCCAGCCTCAGGGCTTTCGCAAGGTGCCTATAGAAGCTTTGGCAAAGGCCGGCTGGTCGTCTTTGGTGAAGCCGCTATGTTTTCCGCGCAAATACAACGGGATAGTGTCCGCATGGGGATGAATGCGCCTGACGCTAAACAGAACCCGCAATTCTTGTTGAATATTATTCACTGGCTTGATGGCCCGTTGAAATGATTCGGCAGACTAGATGTGTTCTTTCTTGTTCTTCACCATGTCGTACATGAGCTCCCGCGCGCGGTGAAGTTGTGCTTTCACGGTGCCGAGGGGCGCATCCAGTTCAACGGCAATTTCCTCGTAGGATAACTCACTGAAATACCGCAAGCGCACCAACTTCTGATACTTGGGCGGCAACATCCCAACAAATACCTGCATCAGTTCTTCTTTCTGCAACTTGATTGTCTCTTCCTGCGGGTTGGGGTTGCGGTCGGGGACATCCATGGATACCGATTGGCCATCATCATCGGTGTAGGTATTTTCAATACTGAGGGTATTTATCTTCTTCTTCCTGATGTAATCAATGGTATTGTTGGTGGCAATACGGAAAAGCCAGGTGCTGAATGTAAAGTCTTTCTTGAATCGATGGAGGCTTCGGAATGCTTTGGCGAAGGATTCGATCATCAGGTCCTCTGCATCATCCACGTTGCGAACCATTTTCAGGATCATGTGGTATACCGGTCGCTTGTAACGCTGCAAAAGCTTAGCAAAGGCCTTATCATCACCTCCGACGGCCCGGTCAATCAACTCAAAATCCTCCAGCGCTTTGGAGGAAAACCGGTTTTCTAAATCTTCCATCGAATTCGTTTGGATAGTAATGCCGCAAGGCCCGTTCCAAGATAGTAAATGGCATAATTAAAATCTAAAAGTGGTGTTTTCCATGCTTCAAAGGCGTCCCCCAGTGTCCGGGATGCCCGGTGAACTAGAACCATGAGTATCACCTCGCGGGCCAGAAATCCTGCCCAGATGTAGGTCCAAAGAAAAGTAGGCTGAATCATGAGCGGAACGACCGCCCAGGATAGGATCCATGTTATTGAAAATAAACCAAGTCGTGCCCTATCCAAGAAACGATAGCGCTTACCAACAGAAAGGTGCCGTAACTTTTGATGCAGGAAGGTCAGCCAGTCAGTCTTCGGAATTGACCAAACAAGCCCTTGCCCGTCAAAGCTCATTGCTGTGTTCTTTAGGGTGGCATGCTGATTGACAAACAGGTCATCATCCCCACCCACGATGGAAAGGTGTTCGTTGAATCCCTTATTGTCAAGAAATAGCGCTTTTCGATAGGCCAGGTTTCGGCCCGTTCCCATATAGGGTTTGCTCAACAAGGCCCAGCCCATAAATTGAATTCCAGTAATCAGTGATTCGAAGCGAACAAACAAATTCAGGTAGCCCGTGCCCGCCAGGTAGGGAGAATAGCCAAGTACAATTTGTTTGTCGGCACCCATGTGGGAGGCCATGGTACGGATCCACTGATTCCCGGCGGGACGACAATCCGCGTCGGTAAGAAGAACCCAATCGTACGCAGCCGCCTTGACTCCGAGTGTAAGGGCAAATTTTTTCCCTGTTATGTGCTCAGGCAAATACTTTACCCGAACCATTTTAAGGCGAGGATGGTCCTGAGTGGCCTGGAGCAGGTAGTCGTAGGTGTTGTCATTCGATCGGTCCTCCACCACAATAATTTCAAACTCCGGATAATCCTGCTTAAGAAGCAACGGGATAAGTTCTTTCAGGTTCCTCTCCTCGTCGTGGGCGCAAACAATTACGGAAACTGCGGGGACGACGCCAGGCGCCATTTTTCGCTTGCGTCCAAACGAGACTAAGAAACTGACCAAATAGATCAGCTGAATGATGATCACACTCCAGGAAGCAACGAATAGAACAGAGGACAACACCAAATACTTTTTTTGAAGCCCCAAAGATAGTTGAATTCAGGAAAGCGCTAGCGATCCCCAGAGCAGGAGTCTAGTCCTTTTAGGCAACGAACCGAAACCCATATTGCTTGTGAAAGTTGGCAGGGTTAACAACCGCACCTTCCTAATTGATTTGACGATACCCTGAATAGTCAGGATAGTACGGTGAGCTCGTCCACCAGAAGCTTGTGTTCCCGTGAGGAGATGGAGGCTCGGCAAGGTCGGTCACGTTTTGTCTTTATCTGCATTGCTTTTCAGGTTATCTTTAACACTTTCAACCTTATCCATCCTATCCAGGGTCCTTTCTATACATGAGATTTCAACTGCACTCAAAAGATCCACTATCAAAAGCCCGGGCAGGTACCCTCACAACCGACCATGGCGACATCCCTACCCCCATCTTCATGCCGGTAGGCACAGCAGGGTCGGTGAAGGCCGTACACCAACGTGAACTGGAGTTGGACATTGATGCCAAAATAATCCTCGGAAATACCTATCACCTCTACCTCAGGCCGGGGCTTGATCTCCTCCAGAAAGCAGGCGGCCTGCATCGGTTTACTGGCTGGCAGCGGCCGATGCTTACCGACAGCGGCGGTTATCAAGTTTATTCCCTGTCCGATAACCGCAAGATCTCCAAAGAGGGGGTCACGTTCAAATCGCACATTGACGGGTCAACGCATTTCTTCAGCCCCGAGGGGGTAATAGATATTCAGCGCACCATCGGCGCAGATATCATTATGGCATTTGATGAATGTACCCCCTATCCGTGCGAGTTTGGTTATGCGAAGGCCTCGCTAAAGATTACACACGACTGGCTAACCCGATGTGTGAGTCGGATGAATACAACCACTTCGCATTACGGTTATGAACAAACGCTTTTTCCTATCGTGCAGGGAAGTACGTACCCTGATTTGCGAAAGGAGTCTGCTGAATTTATTGCAAGTCAGGATCAGCCCGGAAATGCCATTGGGGGATTGTCTGTTGGAGAGCCTGCCGAGGACATGTACGCGATGACGGATCTTGTTTGTTCCATATTGCCTGAGCATAAGCCCAGGTATCTGATGGGCGTTGGAACCCCGGAAAATATTCTGGAATCTATCGCCCTCGGCATCGACATGTTTGATTGCGTAATGCCTACCCGAAATGCCCGGAATGGAATGCTGTTTACCACCCAGGGAATCATCAACATACGCAATGAAAAATGGAAAGATGACTTGAGTCCCATCGATCCGGGTCTGGGGGGATATATTAGCGCCTTCCACTCCAAAGCCTATCTTAGACACCTGATTATCAGTAAAGAGATTTTAGGCGCGCAAATTGCTTCTATCCAAAACCTTACCTTCTATTTGTGGCTGGTGAGGGAAGCTCGGAAAAGAATCCTGGCCGGCGACTTTTCAGCATGGAAGACCCAGCTGGTTAAGACCGTCTCCAGCAGGCTGTAGCAATAAAAAGGGTATGACCGAATGAAGATTCTTGACAGATACATTCTTAAGAAAGTACTCTCCACCTTCTTTTTTGTGGTGCTCATCCTTATGGCCATAATCACCGTGATTGACATCACGGAAAAGATGGACAAATTTGCTAAAAACAACCTGGATGCGCAGACGGTCTTCGGCTACTACGTGGATTTTCTTCCCTGGATTGCCGGGTTGATTACACCCATCACCATTTTCATTGCCATCATTTACGTTACTTCTCGATTGGCTGGCCACACCGAGATTATTTCCATGCTCAGCAGCGGGATCAGTTTCCGCAGGCTCCTGCTCCCCTATTTTGCTGCTGCACTCGTTGTGGCCTCCATCAGCTTTGTGCTCAATGGGTGGGTCATTCCAAGAGCTACAAAATCGAGGCTTGCCTTTGAACTCCAGTATTTCAATAACCGCTACTATTTTGATGCCCGGAATATCCACTTACAGGTAGCTCCCCAAGTATACCTGTTTATACAGAATTACAACAACGTGACGAACGTCGGATACCAGTTTAGCCTTGAACGGTTTAACAATAACGTGTTGATCGAAAAGCTCACCGCAGACAATATTACATGGGACACGTTAAAACATACCTGGACACTTACGCGGTGGAAAATACGCAAGGTCAATGATGTCTTCAACTCATCTCCAACCGGGGAAACCTCCGGATTCCTCGCTTCAGGGGCTGCCTTGGATACCGCTCTCGCCATCTCACCCAAAGATTTTGAAGCACAGGAAAGAAGTTACGAGGGAATGACAACGCCCGAACTGAACGAGCACATTAACAAACTTAAATTCAGAGGAGCCTCGGGTGTCCAGATGTACGAGGTAGATAAACAAATCAGGTTTGCCGCACCGTTTACAACATTCATTCTGGTATTCATGGGTGTGACCGTTTCCTCACGCAAGAGTCGCGGAGGAACAGGGCTGCAGATCGCTCTCGGATTTGTTCTTGCCTTTATCTTCATTTTGTTCTTCCTGTTAACTCGCTCATTTGCCGAGACGGGCAGCATGCATCCGATCGTCGCCGCCTGGACCCCAAATATTATCTTCAGCGTCGTCGCTGGCGTATTATACAGATATACGCCCCGATGAAGCCTGGCTCTCCCGATTTTATCCGACTTCATTTTATCGTAATCCTGTTTGGGTTCACAGGGATTCTCGGAAAACTGATTTCGATCCCTGCGGTTGAAATGGTCTTTTACCGAACGCTGCTCGCTGCCATCGGCATGGGGCTTTTCCTTTTGCTGACGAGACGCCCGGCACGTGTTTCTTCCCGTGACCTGCTCGCCCTGCTGGGCACCGGAGTGATTGTAGGTCTACATTGGCTTACCTTTTTTGTGTCAGGCCGCATAGCAAACGTCTCCGTAAGTCTCGTGGGCTTTGCGACGGCCAGTTTTTGGACGGCATTTCTCGAGCCACTCATCAATCGAAAACCCATTAGACTCTTTGAAGTCGGAATGGGACTCTTTGTGTTGGTCGGACTGCTGATCATCTTCGGTTCTGACTTTAACTATTCGATTGGGTTGTTGATCGGAATCCTTTCCGGTCTAACCTGCGCGCTGTTTGCAATCCTCAATGCGCGCCTTGTTGAACGTGTCCACCCGTTCACGATCACGTTCTATGAAATGATTGGAGCCATGATGGCCGTGGCGCTATTCTTCCCCATCTACCAGCAACATTGGGCCGATGGCCGGGTTCTCCGCCTTCACCCGACACCAATTGACTGGCTCTGGATCCTCATCTTGGCACTGCTGTGCACGGTGTATGCCTATTCAGCAGCGGTGGAGCTCTTCAAACGAATCAGCGTTTTTCTATTTCAGCTTACGCTAAACCTCGAACCGGTCTACGGGATACTCATGGCACTCGTGGTCTTCGGGGAAACGGAGAAAATGAATGCAAACTTTTATGTAGGCACGTTCATTATTTTTTGCGCCGTAATTGCCTATCCGATCTTTAAACGAAAACTACAACCAGCCTGACCAGCCGGGCAGACCTGGAAAATGGTCCTCGCGTGAAATAGGCGCATCAAACAAGCCAAACAGGGATGAACCTGAACCGCTCATACTGGCATATACAGCGCCTAATGAATACAGGTGTTGCTTGATTTTTTCGAGCTCCGGATAACGGCGAAAAATGGACGGCTCAAAGTCATTTACCAGGCGCTCTCTCCACATAACCACAGGTAGACCAAGAACGTCGCGAAGATCTTCGGCAGGCTTGGTGGGCATCACCCCAGCATAGGCTTCCGAGGTTGATATGTGTACCCGCGGCGTAATCACGGTCAAATAAAATCCCTTAAGCGACAGGTTGATTGGATGGAGCTCGTCGCCTCTGCCTTGGCCCAACGCCACACGATCCTGGAGAAAGAAGGCGCAATCACTTCCTACTTCCTTCGCGTAATTGGTCAATTTCTCCGTTGATAACCCGAGATCCATGAGATTATTCAATATGCGCAGCGTGTGTGCGGCATCAGCCGAACCGCCTCCCAGTCCCGCTCCCATGGGAACAATCTTGTGAAGGTGGCCCTGCACAGGTGGAATTCTAAAATCACGTTGAAGCAACTTGTACGCTTTAACGCAGAGGTTGTCGTCTGAACTTCCAGGAATCGTCAAGCCACTTTCCTTAAAAGCCCATGAAGGTGAAGGAAGAAACTCCAGAACGTCTGTCCACGGAAGGGGATAGAAGCACGTATTGATGGAGTGATAGCCATCCAGCCTTTTGGCAAGGATGTGGAGGCCGAGATTCAGTTTACATCCAGGGAATGCTACCATCCGTGGTTTGTGTCATTTTTTTAACCGCTCGACAAGTTCCTCAGTCATGCCTGTGCTTGAGAATCCTCCATCGTGCATAAGGTTTTGCATAGTCACCATGCGGCTATAGTCCGAAAACATCAACGTAATATAGTTGGCGCAATCCACTGCGCTGGCATTTCCCAAGGGCGACAACATTTTTGCATAGTCGAAGAAAACATCGAAGCCACTGATTCCGGCACCTGCTGTTGTTTGCGTAGGTGATTGGGAGATGGTGTTAACGCGTACTTTCTTGAGTTTTGCAAACCGATGGCCATAACTACGGGCGATTGATTCGAGAACCGCTTTGGCCTGCGCCATATCCGAGTAATCCGGATAAGAACGCTGGGCGGCGATATAGGTCAATGCAACGATCGATCCCCATTCATTCATGGCGTCAGTTTTTTCTGCTGTCTGAAGGACTTTATGAAAGGAGATTCCGGAGATATCCAGGGTCTTCATGAACCACTCGTAGTTCAGGTCGCCGTACGGCCTATCCTTCCTAACATTCGGGCTCATGCCAATAGAGTGGAGTACAAAATCAAGCTTTCCACCCAATACTTCCATAGACCGGATAAATAGGGTATTCAAGTCCGCTTCGGAAGTCGCGTCAGCGGGAATAATTTCCGCATTACATTGGGCGCCTAATTCCTTGATTTTTCCCATGCGCATAGCAATGGGGGCATTAGTGAGGGTGAACTGACCGCCCTCTTCTTTCACTTTCAGTGCTGTCTTCCAGGCTATGGAATTCTCGTCCAGGGCGCCAAAGATGATACCGCGTTTACCGCTAAGCAGGTTATAGGCCATTATCAAAGGTTAAGTCCGACACAATAATACAAAAATCGAATTTAGTAGTGGACAGTCGGTTTCAAGTGCCAAATTTGCACGATGACCTTAACAAGAGAACAACCGATCGGGATTTTTGATAGTGGAATTGGCGGATTGACGGTAGCTCACGCCATTCGGAAACGGATGCCCAAGGAGAGCCTTCTGTATTTCGGGGATACCGCACACCTCCCATACGGCGATAAATCGGAAGCAGCGATTCAGGCATACTCTGTAAAAATTGCCGATGTTCTTCTTAAGCGAAACT
>JANNAZ010000088.1:0-7472 GCA_031384895.1 Cyclobacteriaceae bacterium
ATGGCTTCGTGAACAGAAGTATCAGCATAACTGAGGATCACGAGCTGAATGGTGTAATCTTCTTTCGTCTCTATGGTGGCCACGCGAATACCATCGGGAGCCAATGCCGCAGCGCTGTAGCGGGAGTGCCTGCTCAGTACAGTGGCCTTTCGCGTGTTGAAGTCATAGCCCTTGACGACTGTATAATTTTGCACACCCCACCGGGGGTTATACCGGTACTCATTCCATACGACACGTCCTTTATTCAGCGAAAGCATTCCTGAGGGATTGACGATACCCTGTACGTATCGGCTTTGTTCCTTGCCGTCAGGAGACAATTCCACAAGTTGCTCGATATCCCCAATGCCTGATTTGGTGGCGACGATATTTCCATTCTCCAACACCTGCGGGTACTGGTAGTCTGTATAAGCCTCGCCCTTGCGCGCCGTGATCCGCTCAATGGAATTGAATTCCAGGCCTGCAATAGCAGCTTCGTAATCCTTCTTTCTGGCTGCGGCCATATCGCGATACAGGTCCGTTACATACATTCCTGTTTCTTTCTTCAGGGCATTTGAAAATGTGAAAGGAATGAACGGAACACTCCACGAACGCCCGACCACCTTCTCCCAGATCATCGGATCGTTTGTCTTCTTGCGTAAGTGAGCCACCATATTGTAGCCAAGTACATAATGATCAGGAATGTTGTTCTTGTATGAACGCAAATACTGCTTGTGGTAATTGAAAGACCTCCCCTCCATGATATTGGTTCTGAAGAGCATATCAAACTGCGGAATTCTGCCGCGACCACTTGCGGTGTACGCTGTTTCCATGGCCACCGCATCCCCTTCCCAAAACCACTGCGGAGCAGAAGCAAATGCGAATCCTGCCGTTGCCTGTTGCCCAAACAGGTAGTAGAAGAATTTGTTGAATCCGGTGATGCTGCGCTGAAACTGCGCCATGTGCCTGTACTCGTGTACTGCCAATTCGTTTAGCCAGTCATTGGTGCCTGCGAAGTTGTAGTTCTGGGTAGGCATCGTATAGAACTCAGAACGCCAGGGTGCCACTGTGACAAAGCCGTTGGACTGTGCAGACTTGCTTTGAAGAATGATAGAGATTTTGCGGGGAGCCTTGCCCATGGTCCTGGATTCCGGCGTCCGGATGGTTTCCAGGGTGTTGGCCACCCGTTGGGCCTGAACCTCAAATCCCTTCGGATAGAGGATTCGGAAATTTGGTGTATTCACTTGATCCAACTTCACTGTCGCCGGGTTGGTCTCCAGGACTACCGAAGACTGTGCTTGGGTCAAAGAGGAGAAGGCTAAAAACAGTAAGAGGCTACTACCCCAATTGAACACAAAACTGAATCGCATATGAAGTGAAAACTACACGATAGCAACGGAAATAAAAACCCGGCAGGGTAAAAATTCCTGGGATTATGTCGACACTGAGGTATCTGGAAATCTATGGCACGAACCGCTTTCCGGCTGTGGAAACTGCCGCAACATTGAAAAAACCAACCGCTTTGCTCCCATTCGGATTGACGTTCACGACGTTGGTAGAAACATTGGCCAATGGTGTAGAGAACAACTCCTGAAATCCGCCCGGGCGATCGGTTTGGATTGCCACTTCGTTCAGGTAGGTAAAGGCCGCCGTCGTAATGGAGTGTAACTGCACCTGGATAGAATCACCTGAGATAATAGGTGACAAACGAACGCCGTCAGCATCCTCATCATTGGAATTGATCCGACGCCGCACCGGGGGGATGAACACTACTCCGTCCGTCTGCCCACCGATGGAGAGCCCGGCATCAAATGCAATATTGATCTCACTTGGTTTCAGTAAGGGGATGCCGTTCTTGTAACTTCGTATCCAGTAAGCGTCGCCAATCCCTAACGGATCGGTAGCCCAGAATTCTCCACGCGTAATATCCTTCCCGCTTCCCAACTGTTTATCTGTATCAAAAGAGATGCTGTCAATTTGAGGAACACGTCCCATTTTGGAGGTAGCCTCAAAAACTTCTCCGCTCACGGTGACCACCAATCTATAACTTTCTCCGCGAGCAAGGGTATCCACGGCTGATGGAGTCCACTCATATGCACCTGGCTTCGCGCTGTTTTCTACAAAAGCGTACACCTTGCCCAGGCCATCCTCAACACTAACGACGGCACCTGTTACTCCGGTGGGCGAGACAGCCTCAAAATAAGGCTGAGTTCGTGTGAGGGTAATGGTTTGCGTTTCCATCTGGTTGTCTATCCATCCGTCCACGACCAATATCCGTGCAGCGGGCTCCAGGGTTGGGCTTATAACGTCTTCGCATGCTGCCAGCACGACGACAAACAGGACAGTAGATAGGGTTTTAATTATTTGTCGATGCGGTGTCATGATCAAAACTTGAAATTGTAAGAAACTGAAGGCACGATGGATCCAATAATCGACAACTGGGTTGCTTGCGATTGAAGCGGCTGACCAGCCGGTACGCGCTGATCGGTCTGTGAGAAATAAATCGAGAATGGGTTCCTCCGGGCATACACATTGTACAATGAGAACATCCAATAATCACTGTTCTTTCGTTCTTTTCCGTTGTTCTTGACTTTCTTTCCCTCAAGTCGCAATGATACATCTAATCGATGGTAAGCAGGGAGCTCCACGTTGTTTCTGGAATCGTTGGCATTGTATGGAATAAGAATTCCTTGTTGTATATAACGCGAAGTCGGAAAGGTTGTGGGCGTTCCAGATGTGAAAACGAAATCCGCAGAAAAAGACCATCGCTTGTTAATGTCGTAGAAGGCAGCAACTTTCAGATTGTGAAGCTGATTGAAACGGGTGGCGTACCATTCGTTGTTGTTGATGCCATCTACTTTTAGCTCGGTCCGACCCAGGGTATAGCTCACCCAACCATTGAGTCGTCCGGTTTTCTTCTGAAAATAAGCTTCCAAACCATAAGAGCGTCCAATGCCGGTAAGCAGATCACCTTCGAGAAACTCGTTCACGAGCAGGTCGGCGCCATCAATGTAGTCAATCTGGTTACGGGTATCGCGCCAATATCCTTCCAGGGAAAATTCGTATTGCTTGTCCTCGGTAAGATCGCGGAAATATCCCAATGTATACTGGTCAGCAATTTGCGGCTGGATATTGTTCGAACTTGGGTTCCACACATCCAGTGGGTTCGAAGCAGTCGTATTGGAAATCAAGTGGAGATATTGGACCATCCGGTTGTAACTTCCTTTTACGGATGATCGTATGCTGGTTTGCAACCGAAAGGAGGCTCGAGGCTCCCAGTTGTTGTAGCTGGCGATCGCTTCGCCGCTGGCATACGTCCGGCTGCCGATTACGGGCTTGCGTATTCCGGGGATCGTGTCACCGTATGTGTACACAGTTCCGGGACCATAGAATTGAAACATCGAATACCGCAATCCATATTCGAGAGACAGCCAATCAGAAACCTTTTGGCTATTGCCTACATACAAGGCCGTCTCGAGATTATACTTCCGGTCCAGGCTGATATCAACAACCTCACCGTTGGTGACTCCTTGTGCATTGGCCGGCTGAAACGTGTAGTAGGTGGCATCTGCTCCGAAATTCAATTCATTCTTGCTGTTGATAAAATAGG
The DNA here is from genome assembly GCA_031384895.1 of Cyclobacteriaceae bacterium. Lineage (GTDB taxonomy): Bacteria > Bacteroidota > Bacteroidia > Cytophagales > Cyclobacteriaceae > ELB16-189. The sequence goes on from JANNAZ010000088.1 coordinate 3,587, forward strand.
TGAACTGCGGCCTGAAAATGTAGTTGGAAATAGAAGAATTCCAGGTGAAGCGGTTGCGATCATCCTTGCCAAACTGAAGCGCGTACTCGTAGTTGCTGTACACCGCCGTCACGTTCAAGAAGAGCCGCTCATTGAAGAGGTGGTTCCAACGCAGTGTGCCTGTCGTATTGCCCCAGTTGAATCCCTGAGTCTTGTCAAAACGGAAAACATCGCGGCCAAAATAGCCGGACAAGTAAATCCGGTTCCTGCGGTTGATGTTGTAGTTTGTTTTTAAGGTGAGGTCATAGAAGTTCAGTGCACCACCGTTCTGAAGCAGTGGCACAAAGGGTCGCGCCAGAATGTCAATATAAGAGCGTCGGGCGGCAATAATAAATGAGGCCTTGTCCTTGATCAGGGGTCCTTCCACCGCCAGTCGGCTGAACACCGATCCAATCCCACCGGTGTACTCAAACTTCTTGCTGTTTCCCTCTTTCATCCGCACATCGAGAATGGAAGACAATCGTCCGCCATAACGGGCAGGAATTGCTCCCTTGTACAGCTTGGTATCTTTTACCGCATCCGGATTGAAAACCGAGAAGAACCCAAATAAGTGCGATGAGTTGTAAACAGGGGCCTCATCGAGCAGAATCAAGTTTTGACCAACACTTCCTCCACGTACATTGAAACCGGAAGCACCCTCACCCACTGTACTTACCCCAGGGAGGAGTTGCAGGGTGCGAAGCAGGTCAGATTCACCAAAGAGGGTCGGTGCACGCAAAATGGTTTTCATTTCCAATTTGTTTGTGCTCATCTCCATGTTGTGCACGTCCGCCTGCTCTATTTCAGCCTGAACCACTATTTCTTGCAGTTGCTCGGCATCCGGATTTAGCTCCAGGCTTTGCTGGATATTCTTGTCCAGTTCGATCGTTAGGTTTACGAGCCGAAAGCCAACATAACTATAGTCAACGGAGTAGGTCCCTTTGGGCAATGTGATGGAATAGAACCCGTATTCGTTGGTTGTCGCTCCGTTCTTGATCTCCTTGACATAGACGGTTACGCCAATGAGGGCCTCCCCGTTAGAGGCATCCCGGATAGTGCCATTAATGGTATATTTTTCCTGGGCAAAACCAGATAGGATTATGAGGGCGAGGACCGTGGTGAAGACGAGGCGCATGGCGGAATTAGGTGCAGAAACTGATGGGTGTGAACGGACAGGAGAGAACATGGTTCAACAGAAGTCGGTATTCATTGGCAAATATTTTAGATTTACCACGCCCTTTGCCTAACAACAAAGTCGCAAGAAAGTTATGTTCAGGAGATTAAAAGAATTTTTTGAGGAATACAAAGAATACGTGCGGGTGGACCTGGTTATGTATGCTGTACTGATTCTACTGATCATCCTATACGCCATCTTCTCCGTATTTGCCTGACCACTTACTGGACCAAAACAAAAGAGGCTGCTCATGGCAGCCTCTTTTATTGATCAAAAAGGTTAGCTCTAGAACTTGAAAGAAAGCTGGCCCATAAACGTCGTGCCTAGCTGACTGAACTGAGATCCATTGTATCCCAGAATCCGGTACCGTCCGCTGAAGCTTAGAATGCCTTCCAGCAGGCTCCTGTCAGCAGGATTTGCCAAGGCCGCTTCGCCTGTTGGATTGCCGTTGATAGCCTCCAGTTTCCACGAAGGAAGCACGTTCAACAGGTTGTTTACCGTGAAAGAGGCAGAAAGGTTCTTGCTGAAGGCATATCCGATATTCAAGTCTGTAACTACGGCAGGAGAAAAAGTCTGCTTGACGTAGTCCATCGTCGAACCGCCGTTATCCACATCCTGGAAGCCGGTAGGGCCAAACAAGGTATTATTCAGCACAACATTGAATTTGTTAATGCTGTAATCCAATCCAAGAATGACCTTGTAAAGTGGGCGGCCTTCCTGAAGGAGTGAAATGACCTGGGCATTCAGGATGGTTGCGCCTGCGGCCTTGATGACTGCAGGATCATTGGGTGCTCCGACTACCTTGTTCAGGATGTTCCAGTTACCGGCGAGGTTGACAGCCAATCTGCCTGGGCCGATATCAATACCCTTGTAGCTGGCCACGAAGTCTAACCCTTCGGTCTTCGTCTTCACGCCGTTGATAAAGAACTGCACACTGGTCAAGTTACCGGCGGCCAGAATCTGACCGAGGCTACTGGTCGGATCACTGGTGGAAATCGAAGAACTATAAACAATCCGGTCGCTGATGGTAATGTTGTAGTAATCTAAGGTGAAGCTTAGATTACTATTCACATTAAATCCGGCACCGACTGTATAGTTATCTGACTTCTCAGGCGTCAACTTGGGAATCCCCAACGCAAAGGCTTCTTTGCTGATGTTGTTAAACAAGCCAGACAAAACAATTGTACCTCCGGCAAATGAAGCCTGGGTTGATTGGGCATAAATCTGATGTAAGGTCGGGGCACGGAAACCAGTTGACACTGAACCACGGAGAACCAGTTTGTCATCCATCATTTTATAGCGAGAAGATACTTTCCAAACGGAAGCATTTCCAAAATCGCTGTACCGCTCACCGCGAATCGTTCCCTGAATGAGGAAATTCGGGGTGATATCCCACGTTGCATCCAGATAAGCTCCAAGATTAAAACGGCTGTTGGTCCTGGCATTTTCTGCCCGAATACCCGGGAAGGAGTGCGAGCCTTCTCCGGAATACGAAGCAGTATCTCCTGCGATAATCTCATACGTTTCATTTCTGGCCTCTGCTCCGAATCCGATATTGAGGGTTTCAAAGACCGCCTTGGTCACGTCCACGTTAAATACCTGGTGGCTGAAATTGTACCCACCCGGCTTATAGGAAGTAGGTCCAGCTGCTTGCAAGCTATGGTTAACCGTATTGTTAACGCTATACAGCTGCTGGTTTCCGCCAACTGTAAAGCTGGCATCATGCCTCCAGCCGTTTGATTCGTTCTTGAAGCCGAGAGTTGCATTGTAATCTAACAGGTCGCCTTCAAACGTAGGCATGTAGCCCACATAGCCGCGATATAATTCCTGGCCGGCAGAATTGAGCGTATTATCACCGGTGTAATTCGGTTTGGAAGGATCCGTTATGTGAAGCAATCCATAATCCTTTGCCCAATACGGCGTCCTGTAGTTAGCGTTGCTAATAACCTTTTTGGTTACAAATGCTCCATTACCATAAATTTCTCCGTTTTCTCCAACCGGCATTCCAAAATTAACCAGAAAGCGAGCAGCCGATGTTGCACCCGTTCCGTTGATGTTACCCCCTGTAGGATTGGTCGCCAGGAAGCTTCTGATCGCGATGTTGGGGGTGACGTTTGGATCAAGAGAGGCATCGCCAAAATTTCTATATTCTGTAGGGAGGTCAATAGTTCCGCTGCGAACGGCGTTATCCGTTTGACTCAGACCTAATGTGTAGTTAACAAAGCCTTTTCCAAAATTCCCTCCGCTATTCAACGAAAGTCCATACGTACCACCATCGCCCTTGCTTGTAACACCTGATATAACATTCAAGGTTGTGTATTCAAATTTATCCTTTAGAATGACGTTCATAACACCCGCGATGGCATCAGATCCATATTGCGCTGAAGCACCATCCCGGAGAATTTCTACACGCTTTATTGCGTCTGTAGGAATACTGGAAATGTCGGCGCCTGTCTCCCCGCGTCCCGGAGAGAACTGTACATAGAGTAGCGAACTCAAGTTCTTTCTTTTGCCGTTAATCAGAATCAATGTTCGGCTGGGACCCAGGTTCCTTAGTTCATATGGGTCCAGCATAGAGGTTGCATCGTTGACCGGGGTATTCACCGCGTTGAACGACGGAACGCGATACTGGAGGGCTTTATCAAACGTGAACTGACCAGTTGTGGCTAGGTCCCTCGCGGTGAAATTGTCGAC
>JANNAZ010000062.1:0-3625 GCA_031384895.1 Cyclobacteriaceae bacterium
GCCCAGTTGGTTCTTCACCCGGCCCAAGTTTCCAGCGATTCTTTATCGCGAGGGTCTTCGTATCAAAGGAAACAATTTCATGTAAGTCTTCGAGATTGACAAAGATGGTACCCTTGCCATCGGAGGCACCAGCCTCTACGGCCGTTCCACCCAGAACAACAGTGCCCGTTACTGTTCCATTGCTGATATCAACAACGGTTGCATCACCGCCTGAGTGGTTAAAAATATAGACACGATCCGAGAAGGCATCATAAAGCAGCGCATCCGGGTTCTTCCCGGTGGGCACTTCGGCAAGCACAGCAAGTGTCTTGATATCGAAGATGGTAGCCGTATTGGTGCGGCCGTTTGTTGTGATGCCTCGGCCTTTGGAAGGCACAACAGCAATCCCGTGCACGCCCTGGAGGTTGGGCATCTCTCCTATCTTTTCATGGGTATCCGCATTAAGGACTTCCACTTTCGTGCTGTGTGAAACATAAACCCGGCGATTCTCTGAGTCAACAGTCAGGTAATCCCAGCCGCCTTCGCCACCGATCGTTGTTTTTTTGACAAGCTGATAGCTGGGAGTCTGGGCGAGTGCTTTGTCTGCTAGCAGAATAAATGCAAAAACCAGCAAGAAATAGATGATATTTTTCATGATTAGAACGTTTGATGAAAGTCATTCCAAAGACACCTTAAGAGGCTTACCCTGGCAGAAACTCAAGGTATCAAAAGAACAAGTACGAACCCTGATTTCTTTGTGAATGGAACTGAAGAACCATGGTCGGTACCAGGTTGCCAGATAGCCAAGACCGATTCACCATGATCATCTACCTTTTCTCAAGCCGCTTAAGTTCCAAATCCAGATATACCCTTGACAGCCATTTGTCACCAAGCATAACTCCTTCAATCGATGTTGTAGCCGTGATGTCTTTCAGGGGATTGCCATTCAACAAGACAAGGTCAGCGATGTTCCCCGCTTTTACAGTTCCCGAGGTTTGCGACAAATTATAGAACGTTGCTACGTTCACGGTGCCCGTCTTCAATGCCTCATAGGGTGTGAGGCCGGAGTCGACCAAATAACGTAACTCATGGTGAATAGAGAAGCCAGGTACATTGAACACTTGCGGAGCATCGGAGCCCAGCAATAACCCCACGCCTCCCTTGTTGCAAGCCAAAATCAGCTTGCGTCGCAAGGCAACATATTGCCCTACTTCTTCTGCATTATATCCGGCGACCGCCATCTGGCGCTTCTTGCTTTCGGTCCACGCTTCCAGGGTTTTTGGATCCATGTATTTCATTTCAGGCGCGGCGCGCAGCTGCTCGGGTGACTTGTCAGCGGCTATCCAACGTTCAGCAAGCGATTGCGTGGGGACTACCCAGACCCGATGCTCACGAAGTCCTTCGATCAATCTTGGAATTTGTGCTTGATCTGCCTTCTTCCCCACAAACAACCCGAAGAATCCAATTTCTTCAGGTGTCATCGCCTCAATACCCGGCACCATCCCTTCGATGAATCCATCGAGGTGATCAATGGTGGCATAGTTGGCGTCGATCGCACGCCACACCCCTACGCCTGATGACACATGTCCTCCGTAAGTGATGCCAACTTCATTTGCCGTTTTTACAATCGCGTTGAAGTTCGCCAATGTCAACCCGGGATGAAGCTTGAGAAAATCATAACCCATCGTTTTTTGTTCGCGGACCAGCCTCTCTCCACCCTCGGGCGTCTTCACGCTTAGCCCGTTGAACGAGGGACCGGATGTATAGATGTGTGGTCCCAGCACTTCACCACGTTTTACTTGTTCCCGAAGTTCGATGTGTGTTGGATGGCCCAGCATACCGCGGATGGTGGTCACGCCATTCACTGCGAACAGCGTCAGGACATCCTTCTGTGCAGCGACATCATCATTCGGCGGAATATGCGCATGCATCTCGGCGAGGCCGGGCATGAGGTATTTCCCTTTCGCCTCCACCACCAGCGCACCTTTGCCCACCTTCCCGATGCCAGCGGGTCTTATGGATAAAATCTTCCCGTCACGAACAACCACATCCTGGTTTTCCAGAATTCCTTCGGCGTCCATTGGAATAACATTGACAGACTTAAACACTACGGTTTGTTTACGGGAGTCGACCGGGGCCTGGACTGATCCCGCCAGGCAAACGGCGAATAAGATGATGTATTTCATGATGCAGATTTTCGTCGACCAAGTTAGCAAATATTCATACGGGGAGGTTGGTCCGGACTTGGCTACCACGGAAGGACGCAAGTAGCAGATTACAGGTCTACAGTCCCCGCGGCCATTATTTTATCCGTGCCAATCCGTGTCATCCGTGGCAATTAACTCCCTCCAGTTTTGTTTTTTGACTTAATCCGAGCCCCGGACAAACAACCTCCATGATTTCCTGTTAATTCATTTAGCTTCAAAACTACCATGGCAAATTACATCATAGAACGTCGCTCACCCGGAAAACGCTTCGACCGAATACCATCCACTAAATGTATTGGACGAAAGCGTTGTACTTGATATGCTCCCAGAATCCATACAGGGCTTTATCTACTGCCCCGGCAGCATAAAATTGCGACCATTTCAAAGGATTAAGCCCGCCGACTTTACTCAGGCTTCAACCTGCAAGTGCTGGGAGCCATAAAAGTTATTCAACAGTCACGGCCCAGGCTAACGAAAGAACAGCTGAAATCCTGGTATCAGGAAGCTGAAAAAATGGATGGGAGGACACTCACGAAATAAAGAAAAGGTATCCTACAGGCAGCATCCTGGGGGGTAACAGAGTCGTATTCAACATTAAAGGCAATAGCTATCAGATAATCGTAAAAATTAATTTTCAGCACCAAATGATGTGGGTCCGTTTTATTGGAACACACAAAGAATACGACAAGATTGATGCACCCCATATTTAGGGCTATGAAACTAAGACCAATAAAGACAAAAAAGGACTACCAACTGGCGCTGGAGAGGCTTGAAACTATTTTTGATTCAAAATGAGAACCCCTGAAGGCGACGAACTAGAAATATTGGGAATTCTTATCGATCAATATGAAAACCAACATTTCCCCATCGCCCAGCCTGATCCCATTGAAGCTAGCAAATTCAGAATGGAACAAATGGGTTATTCCCAGAATGATCTGGCAAAAGTTGTTGGCCTCAAGAGCAGGGCAAGCGAAATACTTAGCAAAAAAAAGAAAGCTGTCTCTTGAAATGATCCGACAACTTCATGAGAAATTAAATATACCAACCGACGTTTTGATTCAGGCATACTGAAACGGTACGAACCGCCAACAGTGAACTGCGCCATAACACAGGTGAGTTCATGTATGCACCAAATCCTTAATTCTAAAGGTCCAGAGAAAGGCATCCTTTGCAAACAAACTTTACCATTTCCTGTTACTTGGTTAATCACCAACAATAACCATGGGAAACTACTTCATTATCGGCGCCTCTTCCGGAATTGGAAAGATGCTGGCAGCTCAGCTCCTGGGCGCAGGACACAAGGTTTATGGCACATACTGCAAGAACGTATGCCGCTCAGAAAACGTTTCCCTTGAATACCATCCCCTCAACGTATTGGACGAAAGCGTTGTACTTGATTTTCTCCCCGAATCCATCCGGGGCAGTAGACAAGACCCCGG
>JANNAZ010000064.1:0-1848 GCA_031384895.1 Cyclobacteriaceae bacterium
ACCATCAGCTACGTCCACGCCGACCACCTCGGCCGCCCCATCCGCATGACCAGCGGGGCGAAGACAACCGTCTGGCAAGCCACCTGGAAACCCTGGGGCGAAGTCCAGACCCTCTCCGGCACGAACAGCAACAACCTGCGCTTCCCCGGCCAATACTTCCAGATCGAAACCGGGCTGCACTACAACCACCACCGCATGTATGACCCGGTGACAGGCCGATACACGCAACCTGACCCGCTTCGCTTCGTCGACGGCCCGAGTGTCTATGCCTATGCGGGGAATAGTCCGTATATGTACACCGATAGGGAGGGTGAGCATATCGTTGGTCCGTTTGGTGAAGACGTTCCATACATACCGATGCCCTACAAGCCGTTTTTTGATCCATTCCTGCACAATCACCCCGTCGGATCGGGCATGTGCCCAGCAAATGCTGATCCACTCAATTTTCCACCCTTCATGATGAACGAGCGAGACTCCGGTCTTGCTGGAGTTTCTGATGATGACGTAATGAAGAATGCGCGCAATAAGAACATCAGCAAAGAAGAGCGTCGTCGATATCAAAAAGAGGAAAAAGCTCGTGGATTGCGGAACCAATCGAAAAGGAATGAACAGAAACGAAAGTGATATGGCTACATGCAGAATTCAACTGATCTAGAAAGTCTCTTTGACTCTGAAAACCCTGACTTGTTGCCGTTGGAACGGCTTCGCAAATTCCTCACGGCGGATGATCCTGAACTACGTTTTCTTGCCCTTCAAAAATTAGATGCCTCTGAGTTGCAAACTGACTTAGCCTTGTTTGCTAAGTTGCTTCAGGATATCGATGAATTAGTCAAGGTAGAGTGCATAGAGCTTGTTGGAGAGGCTCGAGAAGATGAGTTTTTGGATATAGTAGTTTCGTTACTCGAAGATCAATCAGTACTAGTGAGGTCAGCTGCTGCATGGGTAATTGGTCGCTTAAATGCTTCCCAGTATGTGAGCCTTCTCAACAATTTCGTGAATAAAGCAATATCTGATAGAGAGAAAGTTGGCGCATTTCACAGTCTTGCGGTGCTTGATAAGCCCAATCAGCAGATGTGGTTGGACCAGCTGTTTTCTTTACTTCATTCGCCTGATTACCAAAGCCGCAGTGCTACCATCAACTTACTCGCGAACGACATTGAGCTGTTTGACAAGCATCTTGTGCGGTCCGCCTTAGAAAACGCCGTAATCGAGGAAAAGATACCTTCTGTTAAACTATCAATAATGACTGCACTCAATGCTTATAAAGTGCAGTGAACGGAACCGTTCCGAACGCTTCCCTGGAAAAAGGGACCCTTTGTTATGATTTATGCGAATGATGAGGTGAGCAACACCTAAACACTGTGGTTGTGACTGCAAATACGCAGCATATTGCAAAATGCACACAATCCTCCCCCCTTGTATCCAGCACCCGGCCAGAGACGGCGGGGTGATTTCGGCTCTACCCCATGAGGGCTTATTCACGATGTCAATCAGTAGGGAATTGCTTCCATGCGCATCGTGGGAACATAGAACAATACAGGAACTATGCCAAGAAAAATAATGCTTGCTAGAGAAGATTCCTATGGAAAGTTGGAATCGCAAATAGAATCTCACCTCCGGATGATTTTGACCGCCAAGCCATCCCCCTGACTTTTCCCACCACCATCACCTACGACGCCGTGGGCCAGATCACGCGGATCACGCAGGCGGATGGAACCTTCCTCGACTATGTCTGGAGCGATGCGCGGCGGTTGACGTCTGTCACCAACAACACGGGCGAGAAAATCGAATATGGCTATAACCTGAATGGCGATGTGACGTCATCGACGGTGAAGTCGCCCGCCAATG
>JANNAZ010000235.1:0-7128 GCA_031384895.1 Cyclobacteriaceae bacterium
GTAGCAGCATGGAAGCCGTCCACGCCACAGCACCGATGCTCAGGACTTTGGTGAACCCCCACGTAAACGGCTGCAGCCCCATCTTCATCCAGATAAATATGTACTTCACGGAATTAAAAATGACTAATGTAATTGCTGAGCCAATCGCTGCCCCTTCAATGCCGTACCGGGGGATCAGCAGGTTGTTGGCGATAACAATCACAGCTGCCAATAGAACAATCAAGATAATGTTGAACCAATAATACGTTGAGTACACAATGATCTCGCTGCTCGGCCCAAACAACATATCCACCAACTTCCCTGCACCTACAATAATCACTACCCACTTTCCCGCGGAGTAGATTTCCCCTTTGGGCATCAGCAAGAAAATAGAATCAAGATTGGCGGCAATGCCAATAAGCAGCATGGTGCCAATGATGAACTGGTTCAATGCGGTCTTGCGGTAGATGGTGCTGATCTCCTCCATGTCATTTTTTTCAAATGCCCGGGAGATCAACGGCGTCGCTACCTGCGTCATGGCGCGCTTGGGAATTTCAATCACGGTGGCCATATAAAATGAAGTAGTATACACGGCTACCGGAGCCAATCCCAATAGGGCGGCAACCATCAGGCTGTCTACTTTTCCGATGATAATGAGACCTGCAGTGCCAGCGAAACTCAACAGACTGAAACGAATGAGTTCCTTGCGGAGGGAAGGATCGATATTCAGGGTTAGGCTAAAAACCAGTCGACCCTCACCAACCAAAGACGCCAGCAAAATCGCGAAGGTCAGGACATAAATGAGAACTGATCCCACCATAACTTGCTCGAAGGTGAGGAGGTTGCGGAAGTACATCAAAATGAGAACCGCCAGAAGGACACGCACCAGGATTTCCTTTAACAAGTTTGGCAGAACATTCTTCAGCAACGAGCGGGAGTAGACCTCGAGCAAGGTGGACATCACGGTAATGAAGGTAAGCCAAAGCGCCAACCCCGTGTAGTGAATGAAATCGGCTGCATTCGATTCAAAGTAGGAGACGATGGAGGACTCCAGGGAGAAGAATACGAGCAGGAACAGCGTAAACGTCCCAAGCCCAGCAAGTAAAATGAGGTTGATGAAGTTCTTGCCGCCGTCCGCCTGTTCGCGAAAGCGTGGGAAGAAACGAATGATGCTCTGGGCGAGTCCGAATTGGGCAAACTGCGCCATGAGAATGGCGGCGTCTTGTACGGTGCGCATCAAGCCCACCTGTTCAGGCGACAAGAAGCGCGGGTAGAGATACAACAAGTTGATGTATCCAATGGCCACGCCGACGTAGCTAATGATGGTGGTGATGATGCTTTGCCGGACAATCAGGCCCATGGATGAAATTATCTGACTGCAAAATACTTTATTTGCAAAACATTCGGGCTTCGGCCCACAACCTCGGAACCGATCATGAGCCTGTTGGACCCCATCCTTGGAAAGCAAAGCCTTCAACGGTTCTACGAACGGCTCTACAATCTGGCGCTGAAAGGTCTGAATTATGGCCGGGCCAGCGATTACGCGCACAACGGGGAAGCGAGGTTGATGAATGACATCCGTCACATGATTTCTTCTCCTTCAGCGGTGTTGTTTGATGTCGGTGCCAATCAGGGCGTTTTTGTCAAGCACCTCATTGAAGCCTGGCGTGGAATGAACTACCAGCTCTATGCTTTTGAACCTTCAAAGAAGACCTTCGCCATGCTTCGCGAGAAGGTGAAAGATCTTCCCTTTGTTCGCTTGGTAAATATGGGGATGGGGGAGAAGCCCGAATCTGTAGCGCTTTTCTTTGACAAAGAGGGATCCGGCCTTGCATCTGTCTATCCGCGCGACTTGTCGTACCACCAGATTGAATTTTCGAATCAGGAGATAATCGAATTGACTACCCTTGATCTCTTCTGTGAACAGAACAAGATCGAGCGCATTGATTTTCTAAAACTCGATGTTGAAGGCCATGAGCTTGCGGTGCTCAAGGGAGGAAAGCGTATGATTGGAGAAGGGAGAGTGGGCATCATCCAGTTTGAGTTTGGCGGTTGCAATATTGATTCAAGGACGTTCTTCCGTGATTATTACAACTTCTTCAAGAATGATTACATCTTGTACCGTTTGGTTGCAGATGGCCTTCAACCGATTGGAACTTATAGTGAAAAATTGGAAGTGTTTCTTTCTGCGAATTACCTCGCTGTAATGAAGTAGAGGTGCAATGGTAGATGTTACATGTTGGCAATTATGATGTCAATTTCTTTCGTTCGCACAATGGAGTAGTAAATTTGAACAATGAGGGAACTATTCGGTCGACTCTTTTTTGCTTTTGTATTCCTTGTCATCGGAATTCAATCATTTTCCCAGGACACGACATCGGTTGCCAAACCTGATTCGGTAAAAAGTGCACGCATTCAATTTACCCACTATTATTCTCAGGAGCAGTGGTCATCGGTCAACTTTCTCCGCGTTTTCAATAACAGGGATAATTTTCTACCGTCGAATGGCGTCAATGTATTTAACGTAATCCGGGCCCAGTTGCCCAATCTGGCAATGCCCCCAACCGTTTTTCAAGCCGTTGCAACGGTGCGGGCGGACATCGCCTCAAATGGAAGTCGGATTGGATATCTTGTTGACGGCGTACCATTCAATGCAAATATTGGTATGCCTGCCGTATACAACTTGAACTCGTTCGAGTTTTCATCCATTTCCTCCGCAAGCAATGCGAATGCGCTCACACTGTTTGATTTGCAGGGCGGTGGGGCGTTGTTGCTGAAAAGTCGTGATGGATTGGGATACAAAAAAGCATCGTTCGAATTCAACACTTACTTCACGAATGCATGGGGTTATTACGCTGCTTCCGTAACCAGCAGCAGTAAGGAGCTGTGGTTGACATCCCATTCATTTGCCTACATGCAGGATTTTGGCAAAGTGGATACCAGAGTTTCCTACAACCTATCCACAGAATCATCGGGCCTTGAGCAAGGTATCCCCAGCTATCACAGCCTTAAAGTGAACACAGGTGTCGACTTCACAGAAAAACTAAATGTTCGAATTATCCTTGAAGATCGGTTTAACTCAATGCCTGAGTCGAACTGGTTTCCTACTATTGAATCTCGGATTCAAAATTATTTTCAGGCTAACGTGATGGCTAGATATCGGGCATTCGATTGGCTCGAGCTTTCCGGTCAGTGGGTGACTTCGAAGAGGGATTCTATAGTGAAACTTGTTTATGATCCCTTTGGAAAACAGTGGGACCGTAACGACGATAGGAATATGTGGAATATGTTTGCCAATTTTCGAAAGACTGTTGGAGGGAGTTTTTTGGTTACCGGGCTGGCGGGTATTCAATCGAACGCAATGGATGGGGATATGTTGATTACCTCATTTTCAGGCCAGACTCAAGGAACCTTCAGCCGCAGTCGATCAATTAGGAGTCAGAGTTTTGTCGGTGGTACAGATCTTGCATTTAGGAAACTCCTGAACCTATCCTTCCAGTACAAGTTCATTGACTACGAATCGGTAAGCTCAGGGGAGCGCAGCCGAAGTTCGTTCTCCGTGGGTGCGGGTCTAAATTTCTCAGAACTCTTACACTGGAGTAATTTACCATTGGGACGTTTAAGATTCAGTTATGGCGAGGGTTATCAAGCCAAGTACGCATCGTATCCACACCCGACATTTGCACGTCCAAGCTTCGGTCGCCTCTTGAAGAATTGGGAATTTGGGACCGATATCGGACTGATCGAATCCAAATTGGACGTAACTATTAACTACTTTCAGTCATTGATAAATACATCAACTTCGACTCGGGCTGGCTGGTTTGTGATATCACAATTTGGTGATTTTATAGAGGAGGGTTGGGAAGGCATGTTACGATATCATACGGTCACCAATAATAACCGTAGTTATCGATCAAGCCTTGTTGTCTCCACTTATACCCAAAGGTTCGTCCCTGAAGCAATTACTCCTTCACGTTTTGTACGGATTGGTCTCTTCAATGAATTGAAGGCACGCTCTATTACCCTGGGTATTCTTTTAGAGCATAACATAAGCACTGGCATATTTAAGGCAAACTCCTTGAAGCTTCGGGACATCACGGTCAGTCATGATTTTCGTTCGATGAAACTAAATTCAAAAATCAAGGTTAACCTTTCTTTGACAGGCAGAAACCTTGTTGAGTTTTTCGCCGGACCGGACTATGAAGACCTATTTAGATTTGATAAGAGCATTAGCCTTGGCTTTAATCTTGTTTTTTAACTTTTTATTTCTCCATCGCACTATTGTGCCCAACTTGTCAATCATGGCCTCTGTTGATGTAGTCGCTTTGAGATACCAATCTTCTCTGGCCCGGGTGCTCCTTTCCGCCGGGCCACAATAAGCCCATCAACAGAGTAGCTTTCATCCAGATTAGCGTCACAAACAATAATATACCCGGCACCTTTGAGTGTGTCAATGCAATCGGTGTGGAGTTTGTTTGAGTGTGTTGATATGAAGAAGTAGTCAATGGCTTGCCGTTTCAATCCATCCCGACATCCCTTCAACATGGCGAGTTCGTAGCCCTGGATGTCACTGTGCAAGACGTGAAGGTGACCTACGTGGTGCTTCTCCATTAGGTAATCAACTGAATAAGATGGGATGGATGTTTTTGTATCAGGTTTATCCGTGATGAACCCGAGGTCGAAAGACCCGGTGAGTTTGTTGAGCTTGAAGTTTAACTCGCCAAAATTCATTTTGTGTGGATCGGGCTCAATCATGATGCAGCGCCCTGCCTTGACGGAGCTGGCGAACCACATGGAGTAGAACGCCCAATAGCTACCCAGCTCCATCATGCTTGCGCCGGGGGGCATCGCCCGCAGCACTTCACCGAAGGCATACTCTTCCTGGGGTTCGTGAACACCGTGGTTGGCGATCAGGAGGTGCGTATTGCCATAGTCGTAGTAGCTGCCCAAGGTAATTTTTAGTCCGTTGGCCAACAGCTGGTATTCCGGGAAGACTTTTCCTGCATCCGTCACGCGCTGGATATGCATATTGTCCGCACTTTGAAGAACGGTGTCAATGCGCTGTTTCCAATAATCGGTGATGCGGTACCGGCTGAATCGACGGTGGAAACTCCAGTTAAAATAGTTGGTGCGGTTGAGCCCGGCGAGCAGGAGGTTGTAGATCCCCGGTAGTTGCTTGATTTTTTGTTTCAGGCCCATCCCCCTATTTTTGATCACAAGTATAAGGAATATCGGATGATCATCGCTCGGCTTCGGGGTGGACTCGGCAATCAATTGTTTCAATACGCGGCTGGGCGGGCCCTGGCTGCTCACCACCGGGTTGAACTGAAGTTGGATTTGTACACTTACACGAAGCACCCGTACCGGAAATTTGAACTGGATAAATTCAATATCGATGCGGTCGAAGCAACAAGGGCGGAAGTCCATCACTTTACGGGAAGCAACCCGATTCTCCGCTATTTGAATAAACGGGACAACTACTTTCGTTGCAAGGCAGTATTTGCTCAACCGCACTACCATTTCTATCCTGACTTTTTCGCACTCCCCAATGACATTTACCTTTCCGGGTACTGGCAAAGCGAACAATACGTTGATGGGATTGGTAGTTTGATTCGTAAACAATTCACACCCAAGACGCCGTTGGATAGTCGCAACGAGGAGCTTCAAAAAATTATAGAGTCAAAGCATAGCGTTGCCGTGCATGTACGCAGAGGGGATTACTCAGCAGCTGGCTACTCATCATTCTTTGGCGTGCTGCCTGAAGACTACTACACACAAGCCATCGATGAAGTAAGGCGGCGCGTTGGAAATCCTGCCTTCTACTTCTTCTCCGATGATATCGCGTGGTGTAAGTCCAACTTTGGAACTAGTGGCGCTGAATTCATCGAACATAATACAGGTTCGGAGGCATACAAGGACATGCTGCTGATGGCCTCGTGCAACCACAATATCATCGCCAACAGTACCTTCAGTTGGTGGGGGGCGTGGCTGAACAGTAACCCCGACAAAGTTGTCATCGCCCCGAAGCAGTGGTTCAAGTCGAACTTCCTGGATAGGAAAGAGCCGGTTTATGCCAGCAGGGTCTACAATACGAAAGACCTGATACCCGAAACCTGGATCAGGCTATGAAGAGCGAAGGACATGTCGTGATGCTCGCCAACGCGGGTCACAAGCCATTCGATACGCGTATTTTTCATAAAGAAGCCCTGTCGCTCAAGCGTGCCGGCTTTGATGTCACACTCATCATCCCGCATTCGGAAGACCTTGATATGGAGGGGATCCACATACTATCTGTTCCGCTTCCGCGAAAAGGGTGGGAGCAATTGATTCTCTGCCCCTGGAGAATCTTCCGCAAGGCACTCAAGCAGCCCCGCCATTCGATATTTCATCTTCACGATTCCGAGTTGCTATTCATCGGACTTATGCTGCGTTGTTTCGGGAGAACGGTTATCTACGATGCGCACGAAGACACGCCGTTGCAGATTTCTTACCAGCATTGGATTCCTTCGCTGGTGAAACTGCCATACACGTTGGTCTACCGTTTACTGGAGAAACTCGGTGGTTGGTGTTTCACAGCCATCATTGTTGCAGAACCGGTGATTGCCAAATATTTTCCTGCATCCAAAGTGACACTGATTCGTAACTTCCCGAGGAAGGATTCTTTCAAGGAGGAGATACCCTATGCCCAACGTGAGCGAAGTCTGGTGTACGTTGGCTTACTTAGCAAACCCAGGGGTATTGCAGAGATGCTGGAGGGCCACCGGATTGCTTCAAAGGAAGTAGACATTAAGTTTATCCTCGGGGGAAAATTCGCACCAGCATTACTCGAACAAGAGTTGCTGCCCCAATCCAAGGTTGACTACCGCGCGTGGCTGCCCTACAATGAAATGATCAGCACATTGTATAAGGCGTCCATAGGTATTATCGTCCCGCACCCCATTGAACGGTACAAGACAAATTATCCGGTGAAGCTTTTCGAATATATGGCTGCCGGTATACCGGTTATTGCATCAGCAGAAGGGGAGTCGGCCACATTTGTTCGCGAAGCCGATGCGGGCATCCTGGTCGACCCGCTGAAACCCGATCAGATTGCCAATGCCATCGTCACGCTCGTAGCAAATCCAGAAGCAGCAGAGGCTATGGGAAACC
>JANNAZ010000245.1:0-2639 GCA_031384895.1 Cyclobacteriaceae bacterium
GACAAGGAATATGTATTGAAGAAGTTCGGGCTGAGTGAAGCCGAATTCGCTGCCATCATGGACACGCCGGTGCGTGCTCATGAGGAATTCAAATCGGATGCCCGCCTGAAACAGGGATATATGAACCTACTTCGTAAGACTCAATCTTTTCGCAAAACTGTTAAATCAACATGGGCATGGCGTCAAAAGTAAAGTTCGGTATCATCGGTTGTGGACGTATCGCCCAAAGGCATGCTGAGCATATCAGCAGTAAAGGTGAACTTGTAGCAGTGTGTGACATCGTGAAGGAAAAAGCCGATGATATGGCTGCCCATCATAATGCTAATCCTTACTATGCACCTGAAGAGATGCTTATGAAGGAAAAAGGTATTGACGTGGTGGCCATTTGTTCTCCGAATGGGTTGCATGCCGAGCACGCGATAAAATCCTTACGGGGTGGTTTCCATGTCCTATGCGAAAAGCCTATGGCTATTAGTGTGCATGATTGTGGTGAAATGATTCAGGCTGCTGAGAAGGCCAATAAGCGGCTCTTCGCCATAAAGCAAAACAGGTATAATCCCCCGGTTGCCGCTGTAAAAAAGATGATCGACGAGGGAAAGCTGGGGAAACTCTTGAGCGTTCAACTCAATTGTTATTGGAACCGGAATCCGGACTACTATCGCAATTCCTGGAAGGGCACGATGAAACTAGACGGAGGAACTTTGTTCACCCAATTCAGTCACTTTGTGGACCTCCTCTATTGGATGGTGGGGGATGTCAAGAGTGCGCAAGCCTATGTTGGTAATTTTGCTCATAATGGGGTAATCGAATTTGAAGACACAGGCGTTGTCATACTCGAGTTTTACAGTGGAGTGATCGGATCAATCCATTACACTGTAAACAGCTATGAGAAGAACATGGAAGGTTCATTGACCATCTTTGGTGAAAATGGTACTGTGAAGATAGGTGGGCAGTATTTGAATGAACTGGAGTATCAGCACGTAGCTGGCTATAGAATTGAAAACTTACCTGAAGGCAATAAACCTAACAATTATGGGAACTATGTGGGTTCCATGAGCAACCATGATAAGGTATATGATAACCTGATTGATGTACTTCAGAATAATGCCAGCATTACGACCAGTGCTTTTGAAGGAATGAAGACGGTAGAGATAATTGAGAAAATTTACAAGGCGGCCACCAGGGTATGAACAAACCAATCATCCTGCGCTCCGGAATTACAGATGTAAGTTTTGGAAATAATGTTAAGGTGGTAGAGCCCGTGAATCTTTATGGTTGTACCATTGGTACCAACTGCTTTATTGGCCCGTTCTGTGAAATCCAGAAAGCTGTAGTCATAGGTAGGGACACCAAGGTGCAGTCACACACTTTCATTTGCAGCGAGGTGACGATCGGTGAGGATTGCTTTATCGGACATGGTGTGATGTTCATCAACGATGTATTTAGAGATGGAGGTCCGGCAAGAGGTGACATGCGGAAATGGGAATCCACGAAAATCGGGAATCACGTTTCGATCGGATCCAATGCCACCATCCTGCCGGTTTCGATTTGCGATAATGTGGTGATTGGCGCAGGTTCTGTCGTCACGGGTAATATTCAGCATGCAGGCATTTATGCAGGCAACCCAGCAAGGTTGTTGCGAAATCATAACCCCTCGTAATGCCAGCGGACATGAAAATACCGTTTGTTGATCTGGGAGCCCAGTATAGAAATATCAGTAAGGATATTGATGCTGCCATTGGGTCTGTGATTAGCGAAACCGCGTTCATCGGAGGAAAGTATGTGGAGTTATTCGAGCATGAGTTTGGCGCCACGTACGGCGTGAAGCATGTGATAGGATGCGGAAATGGGACGGACTCTCTATATGTTATCATGAGAATGCTAGGTATTAAGAAGGGTGATGAGGTCATTACCGTGGCCAACAGTTGGATATCTAGTTCCGAAACTATTTCCCAAGCGGGAGCTAAACCTGTATTCATTGATGTCCATCCGGAGTATTATAGTATGGATGAATCTCAACTTGAGTCAAGAATCACTAGTAGGACAAAGGCCGTTATTGCTGTGCATTTACAAGGACAGGTTTGTAATATTGAAACTATCCGAGACATATGCGATCGACATCAAGTGCACCTTATTGAAGATTGCGCACAGTCTCATTTATCAGAATTTGGAACGAAGAAGGCTGGCCTTTTTGGGATTGCAGCATCATTCAGTTTTTATCCAGGCAAGAATCTTGGCGCCTACGGTGATGCGGGATGCATGATTACAAACGATGATGCGCTCGCAGAAAAGTGCAGAATGTTTGCAAGGCATGGTGCCCTGAAGAAGCACCAGCATCAAATAGAGGGGATTAACAGCCGACTTGACGGCATGCAGGCTGCCATACTGCTGGCAAAACTGCCTTACATTTCTGAATGGACTGAAAAGCGAATAGCCCTTGCGAACTTGTACAATCAGTATCTGGGAGCCGTCGAAGAAATTTCTTTGCCAGTGCAAAGACCAAATACCCGGCATACTTATCACTTATATGTGATCCGCGCTCACCGCAGGGATGAGTTGGCGGCATCTCTGAAAAACCGCGGTGTAGAAACGTTCATTCACTATCCAAACGCACTTCCCAATTTGCCGGCCTATAAATA
>JANNAZ010000286.1:0-23428 GCA_031384895.1 Cyclobacteriaceae bacterium
TTTGACCAAGTCTTCTAAACTAAGGGTATTTCCAGATTTCCGTAATACCGCGTCAATGCTCTTCTCTGCTGCTGCCCGGCTTATCCCCAGGGTCATTAGTGCTGTTAACGCTTCCTGGCGTTCCGTATTGCCTGTTCCGCCCGGTAAAATTGACCCTCCTTCAGCGGGGCCTTTCCTGAGTTTATCCTTGAGTTCCAGGATAAGCCGTTGGGCCGTTTTCCCCCCAATTCCCTTGACTGCCTGGAGGGTGGCGGCATCCTCCCGAAGGATAGCCGCTTTGAGCTCGGATGGCGGAAGGGACGACAGCATGACCATGGCGGTGTTTGGCCCTACGCCATTGACGGATATCAGATTTAGGAACAGCGATTTTTCGGCATCGGTAGAAAAGCCATAGAGCAGATGCGCGTCTTCCCGAACGTGCAGGTACGTGGCCAGCAGGATATCTTCCTTGTCCTTGATATCGGAAAATGTGTTAAAGGATATCGAAGCCTGGTAGCCAACGCCACCCACGTCAATTATAACATGGGTAGGTTCTTTGTGAACGAGCTTTCCCCGAAGATATGCAATCATGATTTTGTCATCTCAAAGTTGTTAATCAAGGGCAAACCCGTCAGCCCTTTTCCATTGCCAAAGCAATCTCTTCCTGAGCCTGGGCATCCACAACAGCGATGGCCGTCATGTTTACGATTTCACGAATGGAGCTTCCGACCTGGAGAATGTGAACTGGCTTCTTCATACCCAACAGCACGGGCCCGATGGTTTCCGCACCGCCAATTTCCATAAGCAATTTATAAGCAATATTGGCTGAGGATAGGTTCGGGAAGATCAAGGTGTTTGCACCCTCTTTCGATAGTGCGCTGAACGGATATAGTTCCTGCTGCAGCTCTGTATTCAAGGCGACATTGGCCTGGATCTCTCCATCAATAACGAGGGTTGGATATTTTATTTTAGCAAGTCGCACCGCCTCACGGGTCTTGTCTGGGACTTCCCCTTTACTCGATCCAAAATTGGAATACGAAAGAACGGCAATGCGTGGCTCCGTTTCGAAGAACCGGGCACCTCGGGCGGTCACGCCGATAATGTCCACCAATTCTTCTGCCGTTGGGTCCACATTCACGGTGCAATCGGCAAAGAAGTAAGTGCCGTTCTTGTGTAATACAATGTACATGCCAGCCACGCGCTTGGCACCGGGGCGCATGCCAATAATTTGAAGAGAAGGCAGAATTGTCTTGGAGTAATCACGGGTTAGCCCGGAGATGAGCGCATCGGCTTCTTCAAAGTCCACCATCATGGCACCAAAGACATTTCGATCTCGTACGGCACGTTGGGCGTCGAGCAAGTTTACTCCTTTGCGTTGCCTTTTCTCATAGTAGGCATATGCATATCGCTCGTCGCGTTCACGATCTTCTCTCGGGTCAACGATCGTGCACTGGTCCAGTTCAAGTTTGTGTTCTTTAATGAGTCTCTCAATGATTTGCCTGTTCCCTAACAAAATCGGCAGGGCAATACCTTCATCCTGGACAATTTGTGCTGCCTTTAGAATTTTTGGGTTCTCTGCCTCGGCAAAAACTACCCGCTTTGGCGATTTTTTAGCTCTGGCGATCAGGTTGTTAATGAGTTTCCGGTCAATTCCAATGCGCTTCAGCAATTGCTGGTGATAAAGACCCCAGTCAGTGATCGGATGAGTTGCCATTCCGGAATCCATGGCTGCCTTGGCAACGGCAGTTGCTATGCTGGTAATCAGCCGTGTGTCCATGGGCTTCGGAATGAGATACTCTCTCCCAAACTCAATCTTCTCTGAATTGTATGCGAGCATAACGCTTTCGGGTACGGGCTCTTTGGCAAGCGTTGCCAGCGCATAAACGGCAGCCAATTTCATCTCTTCATTAATTTCTTTAGCCCGCACATCGAGCGCTCCACGGAAAATGTAAGGAAACCCGAGGACGTTGTTTACCTGATTAGGATGGTCCGAACGACCGGTTGCCATGATCAGGTCTGGTCTGGACTTGCGCGCCAAGTCATATGCGATCTCCGGGTCAGGGTTGGCGAGTGCAAAAACGATAGGATCCTTCGCCATGGCGATTATGTCTGCTTGGGTGAGAATGTCTGCTTTCGAAAGTCCGACAAAAACATCCGCGTTCTTTATTGCTTCCTGCAGGGTAGTGAGTTTTCGGCTGGTGGCGAATTCGGCCTTGATATCGTCTAAATCTTTTCTGTCAGCTCGAATAACTCCCTTGCTATCGCACATGATCAGATTTTCACGTTTTAACCCGAGGGCCATGTATAGCCGGGTGCACGAAACAGCCGCTGCTCCGGCGCCATTGACAACCATAACGATGTTGCTAATTTTCTTACCCACTAGTTCAAGACCGTTGAGCAAGGCTGCGCTGGAGATAATGGCCGTGCCATGTTGGTCATCGTGCATTACGGGAATATTCATCTGCTCGCGAAGTGCCTTCTCAATTTTGAAGCATTCCGGAGCCTTGATGTCCTCCAGGTTGATTGCGCCAAAAGTCGGTTCAAGGGATTTTACGATTTTGATGAACTCGTCCGGGTCGTTTTCAGCAATTTCAATATCAAAGCTGTCAATCCCCGCATACTTCTTGAAGAGGACTGCCTTCCCCTCCATTACCGGTTTAGCGGCATCCGGTCCTATGTTCCCCAAACCGAGCACAGCCGTTCCGTTGGTGATCACCGCGACAAGGTTTCCCTTGGCCGTATATTTATAGACGTCCTCTTTGTTGATGGCAATTTCCTTGCAAGGCTCAGCTACGCCGGGGGAATAGGCAAGAGCCAGATCCAGTTGTGAAGTGAGCACTTTGGTAGGCACGACCTCGATTTTGCCGGGCTGCCCATTCATGTGGTAATTGAGTGCGTCTTGTTTTCTGATCTTGATAGCCATTTGCGTTGGGTAATAAGCGAGCTAAGTTAATGGATTCATCCAAAAAAACACGGTTTTGCCGGATTTTGGACGGTATCGGGCCTTCCAGGGAGGCGAGATATGAGGTCAATGGCGCCCCGCTTACTGAGCAGGCGCTTTGACAGCAGGAAGCTCCTGACTGGACTTGAAGGTGTAAAGAATGGCTTCCAGCTCGCGCATGATTTCGCGCTGATCCCGAGAGGGACTTATTGTAAAACCTTCGATATAATAGAATTGATGGGTGCCTTCATCTACCACCGCGTAGCCGAGGAAAGGACCACCTAGTCCGGGTGTGTTGGTCCGCCATAGACCTCTAAGTTGAACGGCAAAGTGACCATTAAAATTGATTGTGTCAGCGGTAACGGGAATAAACGGGATGGTTGTTTCGGTCTTCAGGTAAGAATCTGTATCAGCAGGATCGGCAAATAGATACTTCCGGCATACCTGGTCTCGAAACCTGATTAGGTTTTCCTTGGTGAAGTCTGCCTGCGAAACGTAGGGTTTGCGGGCAACAAAAATATCCTTGTCATCTCTGGGATTGACCTGGCGTGCCCAAAGGAAATCACTGGACCTGTCAGCGAGTTTGTAACCAAATGGAATCTTGAGGGTGCAATTGAACTCCTTCACCAGCAAATCGCTGATGCCTTTCATTTGGCCTGCTTTGAAAAGCGACTGGTTGAGGTGCTGTCGTTCCTTTTGATTGAAAAGAGAGACCAGTTGATTGCCCTTGGCTCGCAAATTAGCGGCCAGTGTTTTCTCGTCCTTTCCGAAAAGGTAAACCACGTTCTGGCCGCGAGCAAAAACATCCGTGGTTGCAGTCATGAATTGATCGGCATTTGCCTGAATTAGTTTGATGGACTCAGGTGTAAACAGTCGACGGACAATTGAGGCTCCCTGTGATCCACGATCAAGCGTCATCACATAGATCATGTTCCTGCGTTGCTTGAGAATGTAGTTGAGGCGTCGCGCATCAACCCAGTGAATGTTAAAGATTGATTCTTTTCTTGGCAGACCAGCCATCTCGGCACCAAGGATAGAATCCAGGAGGAAGCCGATTTGACCTTTGCGTTGGGCGGAATCCAATACCATGTACAGGTCGCCCACAGCCCCTTTAGCCAAGGGAAGGTTCTTCTGGTCGGAACTGCAGGCAGCACTAAACAAAATGAGGCCGAAAAGGAGAGAATACTTCATGGATATAGGACTTACAATGTCAGTTAAGGCATTTCGTCACAAGGAAAGACAAAATTGTAGTTAATTTTCTGGATACAGCACGGCCTGGAAGTAGTTGCTCATATTGAAATACTTCCTGGCTCTATCCTGTAGGTCCTTGGCGGTTATGTCATTGAGGCGCTTCTCTACTGTGAGCACGTTGGAAGGAGAACTTCCCAGTTCGACACTTCGCTGAAGGATATTCAACCAGTAGGTATTGTCCTTCAGGTTTTCCTGGTGCTGCTTGGAGAAAGCTTCTTTTACTTTCTTGAGGTCATCTGGCTTTGGCCCGGTGTCCTTGATCTTCTGGATTTCTCCAAAGGCGGCTTTGATAAGCTTGTCTACATTTTCCGGACCGCAAGGAATAGCCAAATTGATTGAATAGCTGGTGTATGGATTCTTGCTCAGGCTTCCGCTGATCTGGGTACTATACGCTCCGCTCAATTCTTCACGCAGCGTTTCGGTGAGTTTTATGTCAATCAGATCAATGAGCGTCTGAAGTTTGAGCTGCTCTTCGCTGACAAATGGTGCTTCACCGGTAAATGCAATGGAGATGAGGCTCTGGGGTTCCTTTCCTTTCTTGACTTCCTTCTTCACTATTCCCTTAACGGGTCTAATCCCCAGGTCCTTAAATGAAGGGGAAGGGGTGGAGGAGGAGGGAAGTGACCCCAGGTAGGTGGCCACAAGTTGCTTCATCGCGTTCATATCGAAGCTGCCGACGAGAAAGAAGGTCCACCCGCGCGCATTCCCAAATCGCTCATTGTAAATTTCAACGACCCGATCCATGGAGACATGTTCGAAATCCTTCGGTCTGGGGAAGCGCGGTGCACGGATGTGCCCGTTGTACGTCATTCGGCTGACGGAATCTTGAAAGATCGTTCGTGGGTCGCTAAGCATGTTTTGAATCATGGCCTGCTGTCTGGAAATGAAGGACTGAAAGAGTTCAGGATCTTTGCGAGGTGCGGTGAAATACAGGTGCACCAACTGCAGCATGGTTTCTGCGTCTGCCGTTCCGGACTGTCCGTTGATGCCTTCCGATAGCACGGCCAATCTCGGGGAGGCACTGGCCGATTTTCCCGCAAGGATTTTTCTTATGTCTGCTGGTGTGAATGCGCCAACACCCATCTGAGAAACCAACACCGCGGCATATTGGGCGTTCTGTGCCTCTGCATCAGGATATAGCGACGATCCGCCAAACCGGAATCCGGATAGCACGACCTGATCATTCTTGAAATCCGTTTGCTTCAACATCACAGTCACGCCATTCTCCAAGGTTATTTGTGTAACGCCGATGTCAATCAACTGCTTTTCCGACGCAATCTTACCGGCGGCCGGCGGAACTGCCATAAGCGAGGAGGCGACCAATTTTTCCTCGAACGGTGCGACCGGAAGCTGTTCTGCGCGCACAACGGCCGTAAGAAGTTCTTCACTTGAAGGAATGACGAAGTCTGCTTTGTCCGGTCCTTGAAAAAGGACCAATTTCTTTTCGGAAGAAGAGGGGATGTTCTTCTCGGTGAACGCGTTGATCTCCTGGAGTGTTATTCCATCCATGAATTGTTTATAGTAGGAATACTCATTGGCGATTCCAGGTATACTCTCTGCGTTTAGAAAATTGCGCAGATATTCTTCTGCATGATCAGCTGATTCAGTTTTATCACGTTCGTCATACGCGCGTTCAATACCTCGCAGTGTAGATTTTTTTGCGCGATCCAACTCAGCCGCTGAGAAACCAAATTTACGCGCGCGTTCATTTTCTTGGATTACGGCTTCGATAGCAGGCACAATCCCCGCTTTTCCAATGGCCGCAATTCCAAAATAGGATTCATATCCATGGACAAATTCACTTCGGCTGCTACCACCGAAAAGAAAAGGAGGATTTGCTTTTTGGGTAAGTTCCTGCATTCGCAAATTCAGCATCTGGTCTGAAAGTGCTTTTACAATATTCTGCCGATAGTCCCCAACGGTAGTCGTAATTTTGGATTCCTGCGTGGCATAGAAAATCTGCAGGATGTGATTGGTCGCCTCTGCATCTGTTATTACAAGTCCTTGGGACTGCGTGCGGGATGGTACCTTGGCGTAATCGCGTGCACGGGGTTGCGCAGGGTTCTTCAATTTCTCAAAATGTTTGCGGATCAATGCCTCAGCTGTTGCCGGATCCATATCCCCCACAACAACAACTGCCATGAGATCGGGACGGTACCAGTCTTTATAAAACCGTTTAATTGTTTCAGGTTTGAAAGACTTTAATACTTCGGGGGTACCAATGGGTAGTCGATCTGCATATTTTGATCCCTGAAGAATTGCTGGAAGTGCCTTCTTGTTCATGCGCTCTTCCGCTCCTTTTCCTAAGCGGTCCTCTTCCAGGACCACGCCACGTTCTTTGTTGATTTCAGTAGGTTCAAAGAGCACGCCGCTGGCCCAGTCTTCGAGAACCAAAAATCCCTTGTCGAGGTTTTCAGGCTTATCAATAGGGATGGGAAGAATATAAACCGTCTCATCGAAGCTGGTATACGCATTCAGGTCAGCCCCAAATTCGACACCAATCGATTGAAGGTAGGACACCAGTTCATTTTTCTTAAAATTCCGGGAGCCATTGAAAGCCATGTGCTCAGTGAAATGGGCAAGGCCCTGCTGGTCATCCGCTTCAAGTATGGAACCGGCTTTGATCGCCAATCGAAGCTCTACCTTCTGTTCCGGTTTGCTGTTCTTGCGGATATAATAGGTAAGCCCGTTAGCCAACTTCCCCATTTTTATGTCTGGAGCGACGGGTAGTTTGTCGGTGAGATTTTGGGCGCGCGCAGTCAAACTGAAGAGCGTGAGCGCAATTAGCACCAGGGTAGAGAATCGGACTTTTAGCATAGATAGGCGTATTTGAATTTTATTATGAAGGGTAGCCCCATTCCTGGGCAATGATGGTCTGCATGGATGCTTGAATATCGCCTCCTGCACAGATTTCTCTTCCGTAGAGAAAGTTAGCTCCACCGCTGAAATCTGTGACCGTCCCGCCTGCTTGCTGGACGAGAAAGGCACCGGCAGCAACATCCCACGGATTGAGGTTGTATTCGAAAAATCCCTCGAACCGTCCGGCAGCTACATAGGCCAAATCAGTCGCGGCGCTTCCCAACCTGCGCACGCCATGGGATTGCTTTAGAAACTTCCGGATGATATTGAGATACGCTTCCATTTTCGGGAACTCATAGTAAGGGAACCCCGTCGCAAAGAGGCTTTCGTTGAGTGAGTTCACAGGTGAAACACGGATGATTTGGTTGTTGCAAAAAGCAGGGTGGCCTTCGACCGTGTGAAACATCTCTTTCTTGGTCACTTCATAAACAACACCAAGAACGGATTTATCGTGATATGTAAGACCGATGCTGATCGCGAAAGGGGGGAGGCCATGGGTAAAATTAGTGGTACCGTCGAGGGGGTCGATAATCCACAGGTAGCCATTCGTACTCTTGACCGAGGCCCCCTCTTCCCCAAGGATGCCTGAACCCGGAATGATTTCGGAAAGTACATTGACCAATTTTCTTTCAGATTCCTTGTCTACGTAGGAGACCAGGTTATTGAACCCTTCCTTTAAATGGACACGAGACCGGTCAAACGACTGGCCCTCAACGCGGATAAACTCACCCACCTCATGGCACACGTCCATGACATTCTGCTCGGCCCTGAGTAAATCAATCATCGTTTTGCGGTTTGACTCTTAACAAACGTAAAAAGCAGGATTAATGTTGATAACCAGGCGGCCGTCCGCACAACAAGTTCGCCGCGTGCAAGATAGGTAACATCGCCCTCAGTCGGCAGATTGGTATATAGATTGATCATATCCAGCCTGGCTATGGGGGGTTCGGTCAGCCCATACGAATATGCGGCTGGGCTAAACCACATCAATATGCCAGCAAAGAACCAACCCCAGTGAATTAATTTGTCATGAAGAAAAGCTTGGTACCAGCACCAGTTGACAATCAGTATCCAAAGCGAACCGCCCAGGTAACCCGTATGTATGGTCCATCGTGTCCAGTCATTCTGGAGGCGCAAGGTATCGGCAAGAAATAGTCCGCTTTCGGGAATCAATTTGAGAAGGAGATATTCTATGGCTAACCAAAATAGGATCAGCGTGATTTTACCGGTCCGAATTCCAAGGCTCTGCCATACCCAGGCATGCGCGACGAACGCCAAGGTGAAAGCAATGGCAATAGCAAGTCCCATAACAATGGATCCATTATATATAACTGCATAGGATACCCATGAGATTCCCAACGCAAGGAGGACAAACTCCATTCTTTCCAAAATGGGTGTATTGGGTTCACTTCGATCGGCAAGGGCAAATAGAGGAGCCAATCCAAGGAAGATCAAGATTGGAAAGGAAGTCATTAACCAGCCTGCAGTGAACAAAGCAGTTGAGGCCGTCAAAAGCAATAGCGGGGAATGGCTAGTCTTTTTTGGCATCGATTACGATTACAATTTCTCCCTTCACCTCTTTCTTCTTAAAGTGCGTAAGGACCTCATCAATAAGTCCCGTTACTGTCTCTTCATGAATTTTCGTGAGCTCGCGCGATACGGAAATTTTTCGCTCAGCCCCCAAGTGGTCTTTCATCTCCTCAAGAGTTTTTATCAGTCGGTGTGGTGATTCGTAGACGATGATAGTTCTTTCTTCCACGGCCAGCTTTTTTAGTACCGTTTGTTTGCCTTTTTTATGAGGAAGGAATCCTTCGAAAACAAATCGGTCCGTTGGAAATCCGGAGTTGACCAGTGCCGGAATCAGTGCCGTAGCTCCAGGCAGACACTCAATCAGTAGACCCGCTTGGAGGCACTCCCGTACCAGTAAAAACCCGGGATCTGAAATGCCCGGTGTTCCGGCATCACTTATTAGTGCGAAGGACTCGCCACCTGCCATTCGTTGGAGAAGAGGCTTAGTGACCTTGTGCTCGTTGTGAATATGAAACGACTGAAGAGGCTTTTGAATGTTGTAGTGCTTAAGTAAGGATCCTGAGGTTCGGGTATCCTCGGCCAGAATGATATCCACTTGCTTGAGGGTTTCCAGGGCCCTGAGTGTAATGTCTCCCCGGTTGCCAATGGGCGTTGGAACAAGATAGAGGGAAACTTTCCGATCCACACTTATACAAGTTTATCAATGCCTGCGGCCAACAGCCGGTCACGGTCAGTAATGATATTGCCAGCATCGTGGGTACTTAGCTCGATATCCACCCGATTCCACGTATTGCTCCAAGTAGGGTGGTGGTCCATCTTGTCGGCGAGGATGGCGACTCGCGTCATGAACCCAAAGGCTTCACTGAAATCCCGGAAGACGAAAGATTTCTTTAGTTTATTTTCTACTTCAGTCCACATAGGCGGGGATTCTGCTCTAATGTTACGAATTTTTTTATTCACCCTTCGGGCGCCGAACGGATTAGAGGGCCACGATTCCTTCAATGGTGGAAACCTTCTTATACACCTCAATAACTGACTCGCTGGAGGGCATCATCATTTGATAGGTCAGGCTGACGTATTTACCTTTTTCAGAACTTTTTTCAGTCGTCGTGACATGCCGGGGGAAGAGTAGCCGCAGCTCATCCCGCTTGTGGGAAGGCACGATAAACTTGAACATGTACAGTGACGGCCAGGCGTAGTGTCGGTCAAGTTTTTCCTGAAATGAGATGAACCAGGCTGGGTCCATAATAAAGAAAGGCCGCGACGCTCCAATGGGAAGGTCGCGGCCTGCTTGATGGGTTAATAGAATTTGTATCGCTTGTCTTCGACTTTAGCGGCTTCCTTCAGGGCTTCTGTAATGTAAAAACCGCCTCGGTTATTCAAGCCTTGTAGAATTTGAGTCTTGAACATAGAGAAGTCACCAATCGCCGGGGCTTCCGTCTTATTTTGAAGATCGGCAATAACGATGCCGTTTTCGCCAATCAGTGGTAGCGAGCGCTTTCCACTTTCAAGGGAAAACATTGAACCGACGACCACCGGATCGAAGCCTACGCTTGGAAGTGAATTTGAATTCATTTTTAAATCGCTGGAAGAGTTCAGAATCGCATCCCGGCTATACAACTTGGCGAGTTCGTCCAGCGCTTCCTTCTTGCCGCTCAGTTTTTCCGTGAGGTATTTCCCTTTTGCCTGGTTTCGAACAATGGGTGTGATTTCCTCTTTGACTTTTTCAAAGGCCTTGAAACCTTTTTCTGTTTCCCCTGTCATCACTCCAACGACGTAGGTATCAGTCAGATCAAATACCGTAGATACCTTCCCTTCATTAGCTTCACGAAAGAGCCAAGTTACCAGCTGGCGAGATTCTCCCAGATTGTTGACTCGTCGTTCGGCTGTCCCAATATCGTTGGCATCGAACACAGTCAAATTCTCTTTCTTTGCCTTTTCCTTGAATGCGTCGACCCCTGATAAGTCAGAAGCAAATGATTCGGCTTTATGCAAGGCAGCATTCAACGTCGCGTCACTTGGTGTAATGGTTCGGTCAAGCGTGGCTACGCTGTACGAGGTGTTGTCTTTTGTGTTAGTTACATCGATGATGCGAAAGCCGAATTGGGTTTCGACAACATCGGCAAGGAGGCCGGTCTTCTTGGCGTCGAACACCGGCTTTTCAAACTCTTTCACCATTTTCCCTGAGGTAAACCAGCCCAGATCTCCACCGGAGGATGCCGATCCATCGGTACCAAACTCCCGGGCTTTGTCGGCAAAGCTTGCTCCGCCTTTGATTTCTTTTAGGATCTTTTGTGCTTTCTCTTTTGCAGCCTTTTTTCCTGCTGGGGTATCTGCATCCCACTTAATGAGGATGTGACTTGCTTTTGCGGTGTAGCTGGTATCCTTTCCAATACGTGAAATCTTATACACCCGATAATTACCATCCTCAAGGAGGGGCCCAATGATTTGTCCCGGAGTCAACGATTGGCGTTGAGCGAGCAGAGTTGGGGGAAGCGTTGCGATGGTATATTTTGAGTATGGGTTTTTGCTATCGGAGTTTGAGCTTGCGTAAATAGAATCTTCATTAATGGCCTTGAGATCAGTGCTCATGCGCGTAATCTCTTCGCGGACGGCCAGGGTATCATCGGCAGATGCATCTACCGCAAAGGCCACATAACTCAGGCTGCGGGTGTTCTCTGCCTTGTACTTTCCTTTGTTCTTGTTGTAGTACTCCTTCAGGGCACCATCCGAAACGGTCACGAGCGAATCGTTAACCGCATAGTACGGGATGTATAGGTATTTCACTTCGGCCACATCGTTTTGGTTGTGGTAGTCGCGTTCGGCCTCGGCCTCTGTAACATAAGAGGTCTTGATAATTAGGTTTTCATATTTCATGCGCTCGCGAGCAGGCTGGAGGTCGCTTTTGAAAATGTCCCAACGGATGCGGGCGTCTGAGCTAGCCGGCATTGCTTCAACTTGTTTTAGGTAGCTGATTAGGCCATTGCGGTCAAAGCGTCCGCTGGAATCCGTGAAAGAAGATTTAATACTTTCATCTACATTTTTTCCCTGCACCATGTCCCAAATTTCGTCGTTACTCACCCGGACACCGACTTTTTCGTATTGAGGCTTTATGGCATTTCGAGTAAGCAGCATTTCC
Organism: Cyclobacteriaceae bacterium; assembly: GCA_031384895.1. GTDB lineage: Bacteria > Bacteroidota > Bacteroidia > Cytophagales > Cyclobacteriaceae > ELB16-189. The sequence goes on from JANNAZ010000286.1 coordinate 11,700, forward strand.
CAGGCCTGCGCTTCCAAGGTGGAATTCTCGCGATCTCCAGGTTGACGGCCAAAATTCAAAATGTAACTGTTCTTTCTCTCCTGAATGGACAGTTGATAGTCCTCCAAAGAGATTGAGTTCCCTGCGATGTTGCCCAGCTCCCTGTCATTTCCTCCAAATATTGACCTGGGTCCGCTTCCAAAAAGATCGCTGCCTACGATAAAGGCGCCCATAGAAAGAGCGATTGCTCCTACGACCCACTTCGTCATTTTGGTTCTCAACGTGCTGATAAGTGCCATAAAAAATAAGATAGTTTAGTTCCTTGAGTCCTGTGCCAACTGCTGACAAAAGAGCCGCAAATTTAGACGGTTTGATGTATTCGGCAAAAGGTTAGAAAAAGTAACCAAATGGGCTGATTAGGGCTGATTTCAGTCCCTGTCGGTGCCGGGACCTACTTCCAACTTGACAGTTTCGATCCGGTTCCCCTTGGTAGATTGAATAATGAAGGTGTAGGGTGCTACACTTACTGTTTCACCCTTTTTGGGAAAGTCCTCTGTATATGACAAAATAAGGCCGCCCAGGGTTTCGTAGTCTCCCAGGGGAAGGCGCCAATGATAGTTCTCATTCAGGTAATCAACTTCGAGCCGGGCACTTAAGAGAAAGGTTCTCTCATCAAGAGTTTGTTCGATGAGATCATCGGCATCGTGTTCATCTTCAATATCGCCGAAGATTTCTTCGATCACGTCCTCCATGCTAATCAGGCCGGCTGTCCCGCCGAATTCATCGACGACAATCGCAAGGCTGCGGCGTTCACGGATTAACTGAACCATGAGGTCATTGGCCATGCTCGTTTCGGTTACGATGCTCATGGGAGTCAAGATTTCCTCCAGGGTCTGAGGATTCTTAAACAAGGCAGCGGAATGGCAATACCCGATGGGGTCATCCATGGTATCCCGAAAGATGACTATTTTAGAATGACCACTTTCAATAAAGACGGCCTTGAGCCGCTCAATACCTTCTTCAAGCGAAATGCCAATAATTTCGGTACGCGGAACCATGCACTCGCGCACTTGCACGGTTCCAAATTCAAGCGCATTGTGAAGAATCTTCTTGTCCAATCCGATTTCTTCGTCATCGTGGCTGACCTTGTGCATGTTTCGAAGAAAATGGTTTAGGTCGGTCAAACCATACACAGGTTTTTCTTCCGAATAGCTCATCCGGAAGACGTGCTTGAGCATGAAGGTCGAAAGCTCGAGTATGGCAAAGGAAATTGGCTTAAGAATCACGTAAGTCACTGCGAATGGAATGGCGAGTGCGGAGAGCATCAAGTTTGGGTTGATCAGAAACAAGCTCTTCGGTAAGAACTCTGCCAGAGATAAAATAATGAGCGTAGAAATGGCCGTCTGGACAAGTAGCAAAGAGGGCTCATTATTCAATGTAGTGGGCAGATTGGCCATCAGAAACGGTTCAAAGAACACCACCATACTGTTACCGAAAATGACTAGGGCAAGCGTATTCCCCACGAGGCAGGTTCCGATAAATCGTGATGGATTAGTGAGAAAATAGGAAATGATCTGACCAGACCATTCTCCTTGCTTCCCCTGGAGTTCAATTTGTAACCGGTTGGCAGACAGAAAGGCAATTTCAATCCCCGAGAAGAAGAATGAAAATAGCAGCGAGAGGAGAATCCAGATCGTCAGGGAGTCCATCAGGCTTTACTTCTTTTTCGATATACAAACCAAAGGAAGATTGCAACCGCTGGCATCAGAAAGGTGTAGGCATGCAAAAGGTCTGCTGCCATCACTTCGTAGATCCCAATGATCACCAGGGCGACACCTATCGAAAGCAGGAGTGAGTCAAAAAGAGTCATTGTGGTACCCCAGGGTCAGCCCAACTACTGGTTGAGCGGTGTCTGGGAATGCAAAAGTACAATTTTTTCGGCGTCCGGAGGATGTGAGGTGTATCAGTCTTTGATTTCAAAGTCACCTTCTGGCTTCTTGATAGTGTACGTCGAGAGATCCTGAGCCGCGTCCAGTCCTGTACCGTAGATCACCTCGGTCTCCATTTTAATAGTGACGAATTTTTCTGTAAAAATTTTCTTGGTAATCGGGTTCCAAAAAAGTTCCTCCGTATTCAGTTGTTGTTTCTTCTGGACGTTTTTGACTTCCACCTTTCCACGTCCCCGCCATTGGTTCTCTTTTTTGAAATAATAGGCCTGGTTGGCCTTCAAGCTCGAGGTCATTATGCCAAACTCATCATAGAATTCCAGATAAATCCCGTCCGGAAACTCCTGGTCGCCATTCTTGAATTCCAGGATCCGCTTGGTTTTCATCTTCACTTTGATCCGATCCTTTTCGGAATACAGCATGTCAATGTCGAACGCTTCCCGGAGGGGTCCGACATACTCCACAGGCTCGCTAGCTTCCTTCGGCTTGCAGCCAGCCAACGTTAAGAGTGAGAAAAAAAACAGAAGGCGGTAGGTCATAATAAAAAAGGCCCCTTGGCGGGGCCTTTGTAATCTGTTAGTCTCTTAGTCCCTGGTTTTTAGAATCACAGTCTCACCGATCCAGCAGCCTACTTTTTGAGCAGTTCCGGCCTGCCAGTTGAGGAGAAAGATTTCTTCTTTCGAAGGGAACTGAGCCTTTGCCCGAGCCATTCCCGCTGTGTCTCCGGCCTTCTGATACATTTCATAAGCCGCAATGTATACCAGCCGATCTTCGGCGATATTATTCCGCTTTGCGCAGTCATCAAAACTGTTGTAATACAGGTCGCCAATCTTATTCCAAGCTTCTTTGTCGGAAGGATTAGCCATGCCAGCCTGACGAAATAACTCGCGAGCCGCAGCATAGTTCTTCTTTTTGGCTTCGATACTGCCCAGGTATCGTTGAACCTCCGCTTTGTCGTTCGCAGAAGCACCTATGTTTAAGGCTTCACGAAGGAGGGCTTCGGCCTTGTCGTAGTTTCCGTTTGACAAATGTGTGGCCGCGAGAGCTTTCATTAAGCCAAAGTCTTTGTCCGGGCTGAGTTTGTAGATAGCTTCACCAGACTCAAGCCAAAGTGGGTCATCCGTGCACTTTCCCTCCAGCATAAACTTGAAAATCTTTTTTGCGAGAGCGATGTCATTCGGGTTTTGCTTGAATTTGGGGGCCAGGTTCTTCCTGACAAAATCGCAATCCAGCTTAACCATTCCAAGCAAAAGGCCATCGACGGCATCTTTGTAGCTCTTCAATTTATCCACATCCGCTGTCTTTCCATCCTTGTGGGCTTGAGCAATTTTGGCATCTGCAACAGCGATAATTTTATCATAGCGCTGAAGGATTTGTTCATCTGTAACGCCCTTGAGGTACACCTGATTGGCCTTAACTGTGGTCATGTAGGAGACAAGGTTTGCGTCGGTCACGTTGTTGCCGCTAATTGCAAAGACTTTGTCGTACAGAGCCAGCAAGCCAGGAAGCGCTTCTTTGTTCTTGACATTATACTTGTAGGACGCGTAGGCTTTACGGTTCAATACATTTATTTCATCGCCGCAGTTTTTGATGCGCAAATCATAGAGCATCAAAAGCGAATCAACAAGAACTTTTTTCTTGCCAAGATCAGTCTCCGCATCCGCGAGCTTGTCATAGAGGGTAGCTCCGTCAATGTAGAGCTTCGTGTTCCACTGAGGAGCGGCAGTAAGCATCCATTGGAAAGAGGACACTCCGGAGCGGTAGGCGCCCTGCTTCATGGCATCCCCCCAAATGGCGACAGATTCATCAGCTCTCTTTCGATCTTCTGGCCATTTGAATTCTTTGCACTGAGCCAAAACAGTGGCATTAACGGTCACAAAGAGAACCAACGTTGTCAACAAAAATCTCGCATTCATAGTCATTCTAGTTTTCAGTTAATCAAATCGACGTTTTATAAACCACTGGTCATTAAATGTTATTCCAAAGTAAATCTTGAAGTAGTTCTCTTCAATTGAATTAAGTGCCTTGTCTCCCTTTTTCCCCCACTTCACCGCCAGGTCGAGGCTGGAAATCCGGTTGACTGGCAAAGAGAGGCCAAAAGTAATGCCAAAATCTCTAACTGTGTTCCCATTGGCCAAAAAGGGGTAATTTTCAAGACTTAGGCCGGTTCGATAGGTGATTCGCTTAAGATATTGGCTTAGTGAAGTGCGATCCGGGGTAATCTCAAAACCACCCGCTACCCGCCAACTGTTTGACTCATATTGGTTCGTGCCCGTAAGATTTCGGTATTGCGAGTAGTCTGCGAACGAGGCATCCAAGGCGGCTATCCATCGGAAGGGATAGGGACTGAAAGACGCCCCAAACATAATATTGGCTGGAATAGTGATAATTCCTGGCTGGTTAGAAATTACTGTCGATGAGTCAAGTAGACCTGCCGCACTCCACCGCTCAATCCGGCGGTTGAATTTGGTGTCCAAGTTGGTTTTAAAATCATAAACCAGGCCAAAGTTTAGGCGGTGATTTTTGCTTGTCACCGAATCCAGGTGAACGGAGACTCCCGAAGTAAACACAAAGTCAGAGACAAACGTGCGGTCCGAAATGCGGGCGACTAGCGGTATCAGCGTGTCATCGATAAGGTTTCCATAATTGCTCTCGGTTGCGCTAAACAGGTATGCAGCCTTAACCCCAAGTGAGAGCCATTTGTTAACGGAAACGCCGTTGGACCAGTAGAATTGATTTATTCCGCCGCTGCCCTCTTCAATAACATCCGCGTAGCCACTGGTACCGGAAATCGGCTCCTTATAATTCAATAAATAGTTTAGCCGTGTATAGGGCATAAGGGCAAAAGAAGTCGACCACCAACCGTTTTTCACAGGGAAACTGATTGCGAGATAGTTCAGGTTTCCGTTTCCACTTTTTTCAGAAACAGAATCTGAGGATTGGCTTCGCTGCTCGCCGATCATGCCAGCCTGGAAGGTGGTGAACCGATTGTAGACCAGCAGGGCCGGATTCTGATTGTTAATGTATAGAAACTGTGGATTGCTAATTCCCACCCCGCCCATTCCCTGCCCCTGTGCCAATGCGGTACCGTACTGTTCTCCCAACCCGTAGGAAGAAAACGGGCTGCGGGCCGCTTGCCCAAAGGCAGCAAAGCCGGAAAGGCCAAAGGCGATTAGAAGAAAGAAACGGCTACAGGTTGACATTATGCAGTAGAATGCTGTTCAGGCCCATCAAGATTAATTCGGGGGCTACAAAGATGGGAGGTTTCATACCTTTTTCAAAAAAATGGGCATCGCCGCCTGTCAAAATCACCCGGATACCGGGGTAGCCTTGCCTGTAACGCGAGGATATCCCTTTTATTTCCTCCTCCACTCCGTTCATTACCCCGGTTTGAAGACAACCAATCGTTGTGTTTCCGGTTAGCGGAGCATCTTTCACCGCTTCACCCAACGGCAACCCGTCGGTTTGTTGGTTCATGGCCCGAAAGCGCATACGTACCCCGGGGGAAATGGCTCCGCCAAGGTAGTGGCCGTGGGCATCGATGCATTCGTAGTTTATGCATGTACCACAATCAATCACCAGAATTGCTTCTTTTGGAAACATTTGCCAAGCTCCGCATGCCGCCGCCAGCCGGTCTGCGCCAAGCGTCGCTGGCGTGGCATAAGAGTTTTGGATTGGAAGCGGGAGGGACGGAGTGAGGTGAAAGGTGCGGCCAAGGGTGTTGACTATCCCACCAAGTTCGGATCCAGCGCGGGTCACCGAACTGATCAGTAGATGATTGACTTGAAACTCACCAAGGAATCCCTTCGCGGCGCCCACATCCGCAAATACTTCGTTTTGCTTCAACGAAGCTCCTTCGAAAATACCTACTTTGGTACGAGTATTTCCTGCGTCAATAACCATGTTCATGACGGCTAAGCTATAAAGAGGTTATGATTTTTCTACGTTGCCAGTAGGCAAGGGGGTATATACGGAATGGCGAAACCTAAAACATATCGGATTCTTGGACTGATGTCCGGTACTTCCCTGGATGGATTGGACCTGGCGCTGGTTGAATTCACGGGCGGCAAGCGCTGGCATTTTAATATGATTGCTTCGTCTACGCATGCCTACACCAATTCGTGGGGAAAAAAATTGGCTTCCGCGCACACCTTGACCGGCGCCGACCTGCTCGCACTGCATGTGACTTACGGGACCTATCTGGGAAAGCAATGTCAGGTATTTCTGCGCAAGAACAGGATTCGGACCATCGACGCCATTGCCTCTCATGGCCATACAATTTTCCATCAACCGGATCGTGGATTTACATTTCAGTTGGGCGATGGCAAGGCGATGCATGCCGCTACTGGCCTCAAAGTTATCTCCGATTTTCGCTCACTGGATGTTTTGTTGGGTGGCGAAGGAGCTCCGCTTGTTCCTGTAGGTGACCGTTTGCTTTTCCCACAGTATGAAGTGTGCCTCAACCTTGGCGGAATTGCAAACCTCTCGATGGAAATTAGAGGGGAACGAAAAGCGTTTGACGTATGCTTCTGTAACATGGCTCTGAATTATCTGATGAAGGAGATCGGTAAGTCCTTTGACCGAGACGGAACGGCGGCTTCCCGGGGAGAGATTGATAATTCGTTGCTTAAGTCCCTGTCAAAAGCCTATCGGGCGATTAGAAAACAACGTAAATCGATCGGTCGTGAATTTTTTGAGGAGGCAATGGAGCCTCTTCTGGAAAACCGAAACCTTCCATTGGCAAACAGGTTACGTACCGTCGTAGAATCTGTGGCCATTGAGATAGCCAATGCATTGCCTGTGTCGAAAAGTAGCCTGACGATATTGACAACCGGAGGGGGCGCACTGAATCGATTTCTAGTAGCGGTTCTTCAGGAAAAACTGAACGGTAAAGCCGTAGTTGTTCTGCCGGAAAGAGAAATCATTGAATTCAAGGAAGCATTGATTTTTGCTTTCCTTGGGATGCTACGGCTTCGCGGCGAAGTAAATGTACTGAAGAGTGTGACCCGCGCACGCCGTGATTCGTGCAGCGGAGTGGTGACAGGTTGATTTCGATGTGCTTAATGCATCATCTGATAGATCACCAGGTAGGCCCCACATCCGGCAAAATAGCCCAACATGGCAATGAGGCTGATCCGTTTGAGGTACCAAATAAAATCAATTTTCTCCATCCCCATCACAGCCACACCCGCAGCTGATCCAATGATGAGTATGCTTCCTCCTGTACCGGCGCAGTACGCCAAGTATTCCCAGATGAAGTGATCCATCGGATACGCGTCCAAACTGTACATCCCCATGCTGGCAGCTACGAGCGGCACGTTGTCGATCACCGCCGACATTAAGCCGATCAGCGTGACGATTATGGATTGACTACCCACCGTATTATCCAGCCAGGTAGCAAATTGGTGAAGTACATGCATAGACTCGAGCGCACCCACGGCCAAAAGAATTCCGAGGAAGAACAAGACACTTGATGTGTCTATCCGTTGTAGTGCGCCAGCAGCGGTATACGGCTTCCGTAAGGTTTCGTCGGCATGCGGGTTAATTATCTCCGACACAACCCACAATACGCCCAGGCCGAGGAGCATCCCCATGTAGGGCGGCATATGGGTAAAGGTTTTGAATACGGGCACAAAAATGAGCGCGCCAACACCCAAAAAGAGCATGGCTGATCCGCCTCGTACCTTTTCGTGGCCATAGCCTGTATTGGCATGATCAGGGTTGGGGTACTCTCCCAAGGTTCCTTTTAAAGTGAATGTCAGATAAAGGAGAGGCACCAGCATACAAAATACACTGGGGATAAAGAGCATTTCCATAATGTTCACTGTGGAAATCTGGCCGCCAATCCACAACATGGTTGTGGTGACATCCCCAATAGGAGTCCACGCGCCACCCGCATTTGCTGCAATGACAATCATTCCGGCAAAGAACATACGCATGTCTTTATCAGGAATTAACTTGCGGATAAGAGAAACCATGACGATGGATGTAGTCAGGTTATCCAGAATGGATGAGAGAAAAAAGGTTACCCAACAGACCAACCAAAGCAGCTTGACCGGGTTCTTTGTTTGGATGCGGTCTGTTACCAGCCGGAATCCCTGATACGCATCGACCAACTCGACGATAGTCATGGCGCCGAGAAGGAAAAAGAGGATTTGCGCCGTCTGGGCTAAATGATCGTTGAGATCAAGTTTTACGCTTTCCACATCATCGGAAGCCAGAGCAAACAAGGTCCAGCACAAAACGCCGGTAAGCAGGGCAGAAGCGGTCTTGTTGATTTTTATCGGATGCTCAAGCGCGATGGCCAGATACCCCACAACGAAAACGAGAATGATCACAACATCCATAGGGCTGAAGGGTTAGGTCTCTCATAAAGATATATGAAAAAACCAATCCCAACAGAGCGGGAAATGATAATTCTATGCGAATTCGGATAGGCGGCAAGAGTTCCCGCGGCGTCCGGTTGGGTTTATTCGTCCAGATTAAACAACCCTTGGTTGAGTAGTCGCAGCGATTGCTCCTTTTGGGCGGTATCTACCAGGATGGAAATATTGTTCTGGCTGCCTCCAAAAGAGACCATGCGCACCGGCACGGGTTCGAGTGCTCGGAAGACTTCGTTGAGGACACCTTTCCTTTCGGCGAGTCTGTTTCCGACAACGCAAATGATGGACTGATCACGGTCAACACTGATGGTGCCGAAGTGCTGCAATTCTGTTACGATGGTTTCCAGGTTCTTGGGCTCGTCAATCGTCAGCGAAACGGCTACCTCTGAGGTAGAGATCATATCGATCGGTGTCTTGTGGCGTTCAAAGACTTCAAAAACCTGGCGGAGGAATCCAAAGGCCAGTAGCATTCGTGATGACCGGATGTTGATGGCAATGATTCCGTCTTTGGCTGCAATGGCCTTGATCTGCCCCGCGGTTCCCTTGTCGCTGATCAACGTTCCGGGAGCCTCCTCGTTGAGCGTGTTTTTGAGACGGACGGGAACCCCCATTTTTTGGGCTGGGACAATGGTTGAAGGATGAAGGATCTTTGCACCGAAGTAAGCCAGCTCCGACGCCTCGTCGAAGGTTAACTCAGCAATGGGTACGGTTTTTTTCACGACGCGGGGATCGTTGTTGTGCATCCCGTCGATGTCGGTCCAGATCTGGATTTCTTCCGCCTGGATGGCGGCCCCTATTAGGGACGCGGTGTAGTCGCTGCCCCCGCGCTTTAAGTTGTCAATTTCATTGAGGTGATTACGGCAGATGTAACCCTGGGTGATCAGCACCTCTTGATGAAGCAAGGAGGGCAGCAAGGCTTTCAACCGTTCCCCGATTTTTTCAAGTTCGGGTTCCTGATTCTCATCGATCGACATAAAATGCAATGCCGGTAACAATCGGCAATCTACTTTCCGCTCACGAAGATGATAATAGAAGAACTCTGTGGAGGCAAGTTCACCCTGCGCAAGGAGTTCGCGGTAACTGCGGTCGTCGAAGCGCCCGGCTGAAAGCAGGCGAATCAGACTGAAGTAACGACTGACAATATCCTGGCCGATGGCTTTGTACTCGGTTGATGAGAATAGGTCGCCAGCAAAGGTCTGGTAATGATGCTCCAGCTTGACGGTCTCTTTCTCCGCATCTTCCTTCCTGCCAGCAAGCAGGTGATCGCCGATGGCCACCAGTGTGTTGGTGGTGCCGCTCAGCGCGGACAAAACGACAATCTTTTGCCCGGGTGTCCGCAGCACCAGATCGCCTACTTTCCGGAGGCGCTCCGGTTTTCCCACCGAGGTGCCGCCAAACTTGATGATATACATAGTCTTCAAAACGTAAAGGCCGCAAATATAGCTGACCTAAAACCGATTGGCCTACTTTTGAAAGTAGTAACTCGCGCGTTCCATATCCTTCATCGATTGAAATGCCTTGGGAGGGCTGAGGTACCCGTTGATAAATTTGTAGACCTTCAACCGGATTTCCTTTCCCACTTTGGTATCGATGCGGTCAAAAATGTGGCCACCCTCGATATTCTCGTAGATCTGGTATTCAAACTTCTTGTTTTCTGCCTTCAGGGATTTGATGAGTTGTTCAACCTCCAGGGAGTTGACATCCTCGTCGTTGGTATTGGTATGAATAAGGAGCGGCGTCTTGAGCTTCTGGGTGTTCCATACAGGTGAACGCTTCCGGTACTCCTGTACATTCTCACTGGCATCCTTCCCGATGTGGTAGTCCGCGGCGAACAGGTCGCGATAACGCTGGTCCTTGTACCCCATACGGGCAATGAGATCACTGACGGGAACGCCAGCATAGGCGACTTTGTAATCATCCGGGTTGGAAAAAATATCCAGCAAGGTGATCATACCGCCGTGACTCCATCCGATCGTTCCCACGCGGTCCTTGTCAACAAAGCTGTAGTTGTCGACGACATAATCTCTCGCCGTGTTCGCATCGACCACTTCCTTGTCGCCGTAGTCGATGGCCTCATAGTAGCCGCGACCATAACCGGTGCTACCCCGGTATTCCGGCGCCACGACTACATAACCCTGGCTGGTAAGCTCACGCACGATATGTGTGGAAAACGTATTGAAGTCGCCATGCACGCCGCCGTGTGAATAGATGACTAAGGGATATTTCCTGGACATATCCACATTCTTTGGAATGAAGACATAGGCATAGAACACGAAAGGGTTGTTGGCACCCTGCGATGTCGGGTTCTCCGCTTTGGTCGGAGGCCCGGTGATGGTCACTTTATCCATCCAGGCCACGTCAGTCACATGCTGGTGCCAGAGAATGTCGTCGTTGGCCTTTCGTACACGATCGAGCTGAAAACTCAGGTTCTTCAGTTGGTCCTGAAGGTCTTTGATTTCACCGGACGGTGCTTGAGCATGAGCGCCGACGGTGAAAAGGAGGAATGCGATGATGTAAGCGGAGGTTCTCATAGCTTGTAATTTTTGGCCAAGCTATCCTTTTGAGTAAACCTCTGCAACAGTTTTTAGTTGAGTGGCAGGGTCGCCTGTGAGGCAAATAAAAAAGCCCGGACAGTTTCCTGTCGGGGCTTTCATTCGATCTCAATCCTTCTATTTCTTCACTTCTTCATACTCGACATCCGTGGCATCGGCCCCACCTGTACTGGCACCAGCTCCCGCTGAGGGGCCAGAACCATTTTGGCCTGCATCAGGCTGCGCTTCAGCCGAACCGGAGGCTGCATACATCTCTTGCGAGGCTGCCTGCCACGCGGCATTCAGTGCGGCAAGCGCAGTGTCAATGGCGGCAAGGTCCTGACTCTTGTGCGCTTCCCTGAGTTTTTCAAGGGCGCCATTGATGGCTGTCTTGTTTCCATCAGAGAGTTTCTCACCGTATTCTTTCAACTGCTTTTCGGTCTGGAAAATCATGGAGTCAGCTTGATTGATCTTTTCAATCTTCTCTTTCTCTTTCTTGTCGGTCTCTGCGTTGGCCAGTGCTTCGGACTTCATCTTCTGGATTTCCGCATCCGTCAAACCAGATGAAGCTTCAATACGAATCTTCTGCTCCTTGCCAGTTCCCTTGTCTTTGGCTGCTACATGAAGTATGCCGTTGGCATCGATGTCAAAAATAACTTCGATCTGAGGCACGCCGCGCGGAGCGGGAGGGATGCCATCCAGGTGGAATCGTCCGATTGTGCGGTTGTCCTTCGCCAGCGGGCGCTCGCCCTGCAGCACGTGAATTTCCACAGAAGGCTGGCTATCGGATGCGGTTGAGAATACCTCAGATTTCTTCGAAGGAATCGTTGTGTTGGATTCAATCAACCGGGTCATCACGCCACCCATGGTTTCAATACCCAAGCTTAATG
>JANNAZ010000081.1:0-7362 GCA_031384895.1 Cyclobacteriaceae bacterium
GACCACTGATCACTGACCACTATTTCCTGACCTTCGTCATGTTTAATCCACACCAGTTTCATTACTTTTCGACGCTATTTCACAAAAACCGGAATGACTTGCTGCAGGGTAACTATATTTCTGAGAAATGATTTCTGATGTATTAATCAATCTTATCCTTGCTTTGGTTTTTGGTGCAACTGTGGGCCTCGAGCGAGAGAGCAGCAAGCAAGGTGAACCTCATGTGGGTGGCATACGCACGTTTGCCCTGATGTCTTTAATGGGAGCGTTAGCGGGTATCTTCTTTGTCCATGATTATGCTGCTATTGGATTGACGGTCGTGATCGGGTTTTTGGTTTTATTGATTTCCAATTATATCACGGAAGGGCTACACACAAAAAATTTTGGCATAACGAGTGAATTGTCTGCCCTCGGCACATTCTTCCTTGGCCTCCTGCTCATGGTCAACATTATTCCACTGCAAACTACCGTTGCCGTGTTGGTCATCCTGGTTTTTATTCTGTCTTTGAAATCACGTGCCAATCAATTAGTTGCAGGGGTTTCCAAGCAGGAGGTACAATCGTTCATAAGTTATGCGATCATCGCCCTGGTAGCGCTGCCCGTTCTGCCCGACTATGCCTACAAGTTGAAGGACATGCCAGCGCTTGAGGGGATATTGGGAGGGTTTGATGTAGACCTTTCAAAATTTGATGTGCTGGAATTGATCAACCCCCGAAAAATTTGGATTGTTGTTGTACTGATTACCGGCATCGATGTTTTTGGTTATGTGTTAAGCCGCATGGTTGGCGATCGCAATGGCTTTGCGCTGACAAGCTTCATGGCTGGTTTTGTTTCCTCCACCTCAACGACACAATCATTGGCGTTGCGAAGCAAAGGAGCGAAGTTTATCAACCATTTGGTTGGGGCGGCTGTGCTGGCAAACCTGGCCAGTTTCCTTCAAATTTTTCTACTGATTGGCCCCTTGAACCCACAATGGTTGATTGCTATTGTGCCATGTCTACTCATTATGATATTAACAGCAGGTGTTGTTTCCTTTCTCTACTTCAAACAAAAGGAACCTCAAGAGAAGGATGGGGGAGGGGAGCCAAAGGAGGTTCAGATATTTTCGTTGATGCCTGCCTTGAAATTTGCCGCGTTGCTGATCGTAATTAAGCTCATTACAAAGATTTCCTTAATCCTTTTCGGCCAGTCCGGTTTTGTTGTCAGTTCGGTGATTGCCTCCTTCGCCGGCATTGACGCGATTCTCGTTACCCTCGCAGAAATGGCGGGTCACACCATCACGTTCAAATTTGCTTTCATCACCTTCCTGGTTGTCAATGCCACCAACTTGCTAAGCAAAGCAGGGTATTCCTATTTGCAAGGGGACAAGCGGTTCGCGAAGAGATTTTTGATTTCGGCTAGCATTATTATTGCCGCAAGCGCTACGTGGGTATTCTTTTTCTAGGTTGTCTGACTAAACCATTGAATAGTTTAGGTGAACGCTTTCTTGCTCATCTTTACAAAAAAAGTGGTTCCTCGGCCCACTTCGCTCTCAGCCGAGATCGTGTCACCCATAGCCTCAATTTGAGTTCGCGTGATGAATAACCCAAGACCTTTTGCATCCTTATGGGGATGAAAAGTCTTGTAAAAACCAAAAAGTTTGTCGCCGTGTCGGGCCATATCAATGCCCAGCCCATTGTCCGAAACCTTGAGCATAACTTGACCGTTGACGCGTTTCGTTTCTACCTGAATGTGAAGAGGGCGTTCTTCGGACCTGTACTTGATTGCGTTAGAGAGGAGATTGAGAAATATGCTGTCCAGATATGCGCTTGGGTAGGCAATCGATTCAACTTCGAAGCGGTGGGAAATCGTGGCCTTCGACTCTACTATAAGATTGGAAAGAATCTCTTGGGTTTTCGACAACACCTGTTCAAAGTAGTTTTCATGCTGCTCTTTGCTGATTTCTTCTTTGATTCTTAATGATTCGATCAAGTCATTTAAGGTACCGGAGAGGTGATGCGTGACTTTTTCGATCATTCCCAGAAGCACCTCACGTTCCATCAGGTCCGCATTTTTGTGCAGCTGAACCAGACTGGTGAGGTTGCCAGCATGAGATCGGAGGTTGTGGGACACAATGTGTGCAAAACTGCCCAGTTGCTCGTTCTGGTGTGTCAATCTCTTGGCAAGCTCTCGGACCTGTTGCGCTTCTTTGATTTCACTGATGTCGTATCCTGCGGCATAGACATTTCCAGTTTTTTTGTCACGCGTATGTGACCAAAGAAAGTGACGTGTTGCCCCATCTTTTCCTTTCATTTGAATTTGAAAAGATCCGGGTGCAGGATCTGTGTTGAGCCGCTCAAAGTGCTGAAGCGCCAGGGCCGTATCAGCTGGATGAACGAAATAGAAGAATGAATTATTGATCCCTTCCTGATTCGAGTAGCCGAGCACGGTCGTGAACGCGTTTGACACGAGCTTAACTGAACCATCTGTCCCGGCAATCATGAGAACCTCGGATGAAAGTTCAAAGAATTTCTTGTACTGGTCTTTCTCGGTGTCGAGGCGACTAATGGTTTCGGCTGTGATGAGCACGATGAATGTAAATAGGGCCATACTGGAAACCATCATGAAGACGGTTCCACCTTCTGTATTATACAAACCTGACTTTTCACCTCGTACGGTGAGAAAGGCAACTACGGGATAGATGACGGCGACTGGAATGAGGATCCTTCGTATGAGGACCCCAGCTACGTTTTGCGAAAATAGGAGCGAGGCCCACCCTTCGCGGGAATGCCTGACAAAGTAAGTAGCTGTGATAAGGAAGAAACAAACGGCTGTGGGGACAGCCATCGTTGTGTTCTGCGAGCCAATATGCAGCGCGCCGAATAGGGTACCGGTGAAGGGATATAGGGTGGTGAAAAAGACGACAAGCATGAGGTATTGGCCAACATAAATTTTCTTGTCCCAATCGAGGATCTCGATCCAATAGCACAACCCCACCAGCGAAAAGTTAACTGCCGAAACAATGGACATTCGCCCTGGGTGGTTACTCAAATCAGTGGGCTGGGAAAAGATAAGTTGATCCATACCAAAGTCAATATCGGCGATGTATTCGAGCAGCGTAAACAATCCCATAAGGGAAATGAGGATCCCGAGAACCTGAATCGATCGAAGGGTGGCGGGTATTTGAGGAAGTGTAAACAGGATCAGAATTATTCCGGCGCAAAGGAAGCAGATAGCCGAGTTGGCCACCATGGGCACGAGGTCTTGCGAAAACAGTGATTTCAGTTCAGGAATTTGCAGCTGCCAACCGGCCAGAACAAGGAAGGTCATACCGCATACGATAGCAGCAACGCTTCTGCAAAAGATAGTTGATCTACTCATGTGAGGGTCATCACCTGGGAAATTTAGGGATAATTCGGCGAATCGTTAAGGGGGCATTTTGAAAAGAAAAGCCGGAAGTTTGAATTTGTCCGGGCACGACTCCACGCTTGGGAAAGTGCAAATTGATTGCGTGAATTTCGACAGTAGCGCTAACCACCAATTGTCAACAGCCAATAACCATTACAGCTCCGCAAACTCCACCATATTCTTGTCGTAGAACAATTTTAGGAAGATGAGAAGCAAACTGCTTTTTTCCTGAATGTTCTTCTTTGCAAAAAATTCATCAATGTCCTTAAATCCGCTAAGTTCTACGGCCTGATCGTCGGTGAGGCGCCTGAAGCCCATAGACCAATCTTTGAAAATGCGGCTAGCCGAGTCGCCCTCAACAATGACTGTTACCCGGGTATGCCGCGAGTCAATGGCAATGCGATCGAACAAACTTATCACTTCAGGCTTCCTGCCTTCGAGTACCTGGATGAACTTGCCCTGGATATAAAGGAGCATTCCGGTAATTCCATGATCCAGGTTAAAAACCCGAGCCTCCTTTAGCAGGGAAATTAAATCCGCTTCCGTTAAGGGTTTTGTTGCGTGACTCGTGTAAACGAGATGGTACATGTTGTGAATCTACAAAATGTGCATTTAGAAAGCCAGCGCTGAATCAAGGCGATCAGTCGTTGCAAATTTTGCCTCAGGTTATTCCTCAGGTTATTGACGGGTAATCTTTTACTTGAGTCTCGGGTCCTTAACCCTTCCCGTGTACACCGGTGTGCAGTCTTTGCCAACAAGCGCGTCCATAAAATTAGTCACCGAGCCGAGAAGCGTCTTGGGGAATGCGCGCAGGCTTTCCCTTTAGGAGCAAGGGGGTGCGAGGGTGACGGGAATATGAGGCGCAACGGATTGGTGAATACCAAGTGAACGGTGAATGTTGCAAAATACTCATGGGATAGAAATCATGAAGGGCAATACTAATAATGCGTGGTACTCTTCACACCCAACAACACACCTTCTGGCCTTAGTGTGATCATTGGTCGCATTTTTGGTTTGGCTTGGGTGGACTTGAGATCAAACTTGGAAATGAAAGCTTGTAGAAAGAGCGCCATCTCAGACATTGCGAAGTTGTTTCCAATGCAAAGCCTGGGACCACCACCAAACGGGAAAAATACCTTGCTTTTTTCTTTCTCATGTTCAGGGCTCAGGAAGCGTTCGGGCTTGAATGATAGCGGCTCATCCCAATACCTGGCGCTGCGGTGGAGTCCGAAATAGAATAATGCGATGATGGTTCCTTTGGGAAAGGAAAATCCACCAAATGAATCATCTTCCAGAGAAACGCGGTCGCTGGCCCATGCTGGTGGATAGAGGCGCATGGACTCGTTGATCACAGCGGTAAGGCGGGGATGGGTGACGATTTCGGAGATTGACAAGTCTTTTGTTTCAGTACGAGCCCTCTCCAGTTCCTCTGCGTGATTGGCGAGAAGGTAGAGTGTCCACGTTAGGGCATTTCCGGTTGTCTCGTGGCCGGCGATGAACAGGATCAGAATCTCATCGAGGACCTGCTCTTCGCTCATCGCTTCTCCCGTATCCTCATAACGCGCCTCGAGCAGCATATCCAGGAGGTCGTTGTACTTTTTTCCGCTGGCTTGCCTTTCGCGAACTACCGAACTAAGGATGTTTCTGACCCGGTCTGCCTTTTGTTTATTCTTTTTTACGCGCCCTGACAGCTCAAACCACCAGCTGTTGTATGGCTGCCGGATGTCTGTGATGACAAATTCCTGGATATCGCTGATGAAGCGGCTGAGTTCACGGATAGTCTCCTGGGGAAGGTTGATGTTGAAGAGGGTATTAATAACGACATCAAACGCAAGCCTGTTCATGAGTGGATAAATGTCCACATGCTCGCCGGTTGGAAATTTTTCCAAAAAGCCATCGATCGTCTCCTTCATGATGCTGTATAGCTCCTTTACTTTTTGAGGGTGGAAGCCAGGCTGGATCAGGCGGCGTTGCCGTAGCCAATATGGCCCGTTGGAGGTAAGCAAACCGTTGCCAATGAATCGGCCGAGTTTCTCCGTCACCATGCGTGACTTGTAATAGTTCTTCTGATTTTTGCGGAGGACGTAGTCGATGAACTCAGGGTTCTGCGTGAGGATCATACGGCCGGTGATGCCGTCGGTAACGGAATAGCTTTCCCCAAACTTCGTCACGCTTTCCATCATTGTCTCCAGCGGACTGTTGATGACTTTGAAAGCCCGTTGGTACGTACCGAAGAAAGAATACCCTGGCGGGTAATTATATTGCCCCATACGTGATGAAGGTAGGTTTTTTCCCACAGATCACCCAGTTCCTGGGATAGGTTGCGTGAAAGTCAATCCCGAGGGCGGTAACTTTGAACCTTGAACCCGGAACTTTCAACCTTAGACTTTCGACCTTAGTCTTTAAACATCTTAAATTGACCCATGGAATCACCTGTCGACTACATCGTCATTGGCTCCGGCTTCGGCGGATCCGTCTCAGCCATGCGGCTCTCAGAGAAAGGATATTCCGTCCTCGTTATAGAAAAAGGCAAGCGGTGGAAGGCGAGTGACTTCCCCACATCCAATTGGAACGTTCGCAAGTATCTCTGGATGCCGCTACTAAAATGTTTTGGGTTTCAGAAACTTACCTTCTTCAAGGAGGTCTTTGTAATCTCCGGAGTAGGCGTAGGCGGCGGCTCGCTGGTTTATGCCAATACACACATGATGCCCCGCGAGACCTTCTACACAAACCCGGTATGGTCGCATTTCAAGGATTGGAAGTCGGAGCTCGCTCCCTATTTGGAGAAAGCAAAATTCATGTTGGGCAGTGAGAAGTACACCAAGGAGTATGAAGAAGACCGGATATTGAAATCTGTGGCTGACGATATGGGGCGAGGCAGCTCCTATGATCGCGTCGATTATGTGGGCGTCTATCTAGGAGATCCCAAAAAGGCGATTGACCCCTACTTCAAAGGACTTGGCCCGACACGCCGCGGATGTATCGAGTGCGCGGGCTGCATGGTCGGCTGCCGACACGATGCGAAAAATACGCTAGACAAGAATTACTTATGGTTTGCCGAGAATCTCTTCGCTGCCAAGGTTCTGGCTGAAACACGTGTAACGAAAATTGAAACCGTCAATGGGGAGTACCGGGTCCACACCGAGCAGAGTACAAGCTGGTTTGGAAAGAAAAAGAAAGTATACACGTCGCGAGGCATAGTCATGAGTGGAGGCGTACTGGGTACCCTCGACTTGCTCCTCCGGCAAAAGCATGTAGACAAGACGTTAACCGGCCTGTCGGACAAACTGGGTGATAATCTGCTGACCAACTCAGAAATGCTGTCAGGCGTGGTTGCGGCAGATCGCAAACTAAATCACGGTATCGCCATAAGCTCAGTCTTTAACCCTGATGACGATACCCACATTGAGCTCTGCAAGTTCCCTGACGGATCGGGTGCGATGACACGGCTTGCGGTAATGGCAGCGGGCAATGGTACCCCACCGGTTAGGACTTTGAAAATGCTCGGCAACATAATTACGCAGCCCTGGAATTTTCTTCGCTCAATCTTCAATTTCAAACTAGCCGAGCATGGAATCATTTTTCTCATCATGCAGTCATTACCCAACGCCATGCAGATGAAGTTGAAGCGGGGCCTCTTTGGCATAGGCCTCACGATGAGGAATGACGCACGTCAAAAAGTGCCCAGCTACATCCCTATCGGACAGGAGGCCCTTTATCGATATGCCAAGAAAGTTAATGGCGTTCCCCAGAATGCCTTTAGTGAAGTTGCGTTCGGGCTTTCCTCTACCGCGCATATTCTTGGCGGCTGTCCCATGGGCCGCAATGCTTCAGAAGGGGTGGTAGATGAAAAATTCCGAGTTCATGGTTACGACAATTTTTACATACTTGATGGAAGCATCATGCCATGCAACTTGGGTGTGAATCCGTCACTGACCATCACGGCGTTAAGTGAATATGCTATGGATCAAATGC
>JANNAZ010000314.1:0-7449 GCA_031384895.1 Cyclobacteriaceae bacterium
CGTTTCAGCTTATGATGGGAAAAATTATTGGCCTGGCTTCTGTCGGGCTGCTTCAGTTCCTGATCTGGATTGTGCTTATTTCAACACTATCTACGGTGGTCTTGGGATTCTTCGGACTGCAGTCGCCCCAGCAGGAGATGATGCAAATGAACGAGCAAGCACAGCAGGTAGCCGCTGCACAAGGACCCAATTCCCTTGAATTCCTCAACGTCCTCAACCAGATTCCCTGGGCCTATGTGATTGGGTGTTTTGTGTTTTACTTCATAGGCGGATATTTATTGTACGGCGCGCTCTTTGCTGCTGTGGGATCGGCCGTAGATAGTCCGGCAGAAGCACAACAGTTCATGTTTCCTATTACCATCCCTATGTTAATCTCCTACTTTGCGCTTTTTACCTTCATTCTGGAGGATCCGCATGGCACGATTAGCATTTGGCTATCAATTATTCCGCTCACCTCCCCCATTGCGATGATGGGGCGGATTGGCTTTGGCGTACCCTTCTGGCAGCTAGCGCTTTCCATGGTATTACTCGCCGTCGGATTCATTGTAACCACATGGTTTGCTGCCCGGATTTACCGCGTGGGCATTCTCATGCATGGAACAAAGGTGAGCTACAAGGTCCTTGCCAAGTGGTTCCTCCAGAAAGGGTGACCTTGTTGCGGATTCATTGCTAAGGATTTCAGCCGGTCCAACGCGGTTCATTTCCTCAGGCTCAGATTTATTTGCTAACTTAATCAGCTATGGCTATGCCGTCACGAATTGCTTCCATGGATTTCTATCAGGACAATGTAAACCTGAAATGGGTCATCCTAGCGGTATCCGTAGTTATCAGCGTTGGTAGCATCTACTACACCAATATCTTGGTGGACCAGTTGAAGAGCCGGGAGCGAAACCAAGTTCGATTATTTGCGAAAGCCCTGGAGTATACGTCCAACGACGCAACGAGCAACATCCTCTTCATCACCGAGGAAATTATTTATAAGAACAACTCTATCCCTACCATGCTGGTAGACGAAAAGGAAGTCATTCTTAATTACACCAACGTAGACATTGACTTGTCCTGGACACCAGAGCGGAAGGATAAGGAACTTCACGCGCAGCTCGATGAAATGAAGAAGGCCTTCCCGGCGATTCCTATTCTGCTCCGGGACCCGACCACCAATGAAGTATTTGGAAAGCAGTACGTATACTATAAGAATTCCTTTTTGCTAACTCAGTTGATTGCGTACCCGTACATCCAACTTTCCGTTATTGCCATTTTTGCGTTTATCTCCTACCTGGCCTTCAACTATTCCAAGACGGCAGAACAAAACAGGGTATGGGTAGGCTTGGCTAAAGAAACTGCCCATCAGTTGGGTACGCCACTTTCCTCCCTCATGGCTTGGATAGAGGTACTCCGGGATGATCCGCAGATCCGCGGAAAGGGAATTGTTGAAGAACTGGAAAAAGACATTGCCAAGCTCCGGGTCGTCACGGAGCGTTTTTCCAGCATCGGTTCTACCCCCGTGCTCAAGGAGGAAAACATACACCAATTGGTAAGTAATGTGGTTAGCTACTTGCAGCCACGCGTATCGGCCAAAATAAATTTTGAGGTTTATGCGCTGACAGAGTCTATCAAAGGCATGGTCCATGCACCGTTGTTTGAATGGGTTATTGAAAATCTCTGCAAGAATGCCGTTGATGCTATGGGAAGCAGCGGCACCATTGCCATAAAGATCTTGAGAGGCAATGAGCACAAGGTATTTATTGATATTTCTGACACGGGAAAGGGCATGCCCAAGTCGGTTATCCCCAACGTGTTCAAGCCAGGGTATACCACAAAGCGCCGGGGATGGGGGCTGGGACTTGCCCTGGCAAAACGAATCATCGAAATGTACCACAAGGGAAAAATTTTCGTCAAGTACTCGGAGGAAAATCAGGGCACCACATTTCGAATCGTCCTGCAGAGTGCTTAGGTTATTCCTTGATAGTCAAACCATTACGCCTGCAAAGAAAACGAGGAATTTTGAGTTCCAACTTGGTGATGCCGTCAACGGAAGCTACTTTTGTGCCCGGAATTCTGAATATTAATAACCTCTAACTCCATGGCAAATTTTGGCAAAATAACACAGGTGATCGGTCCGGTAGTGGACGTAGCTTTTGATGAACCCGGTACAAAACTTCCCGATATTCTTAATTCACTTGAAGTAACTAAGAACGATGGTACGCGAATTGTGCTCGAATGTCAGCAGCACTTGGGTGAAGATCGCGTGCGCACAGTAGCCATGGATGGTACCGAAGGGTTGGTACGCGGCATGAAGGTCACAGATACCGGCGCCGCCATTCAGATGCCCATCGGCGATGACATCAAGGGTCGTCTTTTCAATGTTGTTGGAGAAGCTATCGATGGAATTCCCCAACCAAAAAGGGAAAAATTTCTTCCCATTCACCGCTCCGCTCCGGCCTACGAAAATCTAACTACCTCTACAGAGGTGCTTTATACCGGGATCAAAGTCATTGACCTTATTGAGCCATATGCCAAGGGAGGAAAGATTGGTTTGTTTGGTGGCGCCGGTGTAGGCAAGACTGTATTAATCCAAGAACTTATCAACAACATCGCCAAGGCCTATTCTGGACTATCTGTATTCGCTGGTGTAGGTGAACGCACACGGGAAGGTAACGACCTGCTCCGCGAAATGATTGAAGCGGGCATTGTCGACTATGGTGATGCCTTCCGCGAATCTATTCACAAAGGCGGATGGGATTTGTCCAAAGTGGATATGGCCAAGTTGCGTGAGTCCAAGGCGACTTTTGTTTTTGGTCAGATGAATGAGCCTCCCGGAGCGCGTGCACGCGTTGCGCTTTCCGGCTTGACGATTGCAGAATATTTCCGGGATGGGGATGGCACCGGCAAAGGCCGTGATATCCTCTTTTTTATCGATAACATCTTCCGTTTCACGCAAGCTGGCTCTGAAGTGTCTGCACTTCTGGGACGGATGCCGTCTGCTGTGGGCTATCAGCCCACACTGGCTTCAGAGATGGGTGCCATGCAAGAGCGCATCACGTCTACCAAAAACGGATCCATTACTTCCGTCCAGGCCGTCTATGTTCCCGCTGATGACCTTACTGACCCGGCGCCGGCAACGACCTTCTCTCACTTGGATGCCACAACAGTTCTTAGCCGTAAGATTGCTGAATTGGGTATTTACCCGGCGGTGGATCCGCTCGACTCCACATCGCGGATTCTTCGTGCCGATGTTGTCGGAGACGCTCACTATGACTGCGCACAGCGCGTGAAGCTGACCCTTCAGCGCTACAAGGAATTGCAAGACATCATTGCCATCCTGGGCATGGATGAATTAAGCGACGAAGATAAAATGATTGTAAACCGTGCACGCAGGGTCCAGCGCTTCCTTTCTCAGCCTTTCCACGTAGCTGAAGCGTTCACCGGTCTCAAGGGTGAGTTAGTAGACATCAAAGACACTATCAAAGGATTCAACATGATTATGGACGGTGAATTGGATCACCTTCCAGAATCGGCTTTCAACCTGGTTGGTAGCATCGAACAGGCAATTGAGAAAGGTGAGCGACTCATGGCAGAGGCTAAAGCATAATCGCATGCGTCTGGAAATTGTAACAGCAGAAAAAAAAGTCTTTGAGGGGGATGTGACTATGGCCACGTTTCCCGGATCGGATGGCTCTTTTCAAGTACTGAACAACCACGCTCCCCTGGTCAGCTTGCTGGCTGAGGGTGTTGTCGAATACAAGTCCAACAACCAGCGCCATCGGGTAACCATTACGGGTGGTGTTGTCGAAGTTCTGAAAAATAAAGTAATTGTTCTGGCTGACGGCGTCAAGGAATAATTCAAAATAGCATAGCGGAAAAGGCGCCCTTCAGGCGCCTTTTTTTATTAGCGCCCTGGACTAAATTTTCGGAAACCTGCCAATACATTGCGTGCCCTCGAAGCATCTGCTTCAAAAAAATCGCCTGCCTGATGGGACGACAGATTCTCTATCTGCATTTCCCTAACCAATGGATTGATCTAATTCGCTGCAAAAATAAATTTTCTGAAAAGAAAACAAGTGCCCCTAAGCATTTTTGCTTTAGTGGCGAAGAAGCCACTTGACCCCAAAAATGAGGCCGATAAGTAAGGAGAGGCTTCCGAGCACCCAGAATACTTGCCCGCCGATAATCAGTGCTACGATTCCAGAAATTCCAAAAATTATGGATCGCTTGAGGTCAGGCTCCATTTTTGACCGGTCAGATTTTGTTGGCTGCAAGGAGACTTCTCGGTTCTCACGGGCAACACGAGCAGAGCCCCAACGGGGCTCGGGGACGTGGGTTTGCCAAGATCTATCGGTTTTCAGCTGCTTTCCGGTGACCTTGAGCACCTTGTCGTTACTCGCGAACAACTCATCCGGAGCCAGAATTATCCGAGAGGTCATTGGTTTGGATTCAGTACGTGGCGCCGGGTGTTGA
The DNA here is from genome assembly GCA_031384895.1 of Cyclobacteriaceae bacterium. Classification (GTDB taxonomy): domain Bacteria; phylum Bacteroidota; class Bacteroidia; order Cytophagales; family Cyclobacteriaceae; genus ELB16-189. Next base: position 4,459 of record JANNAZ010000314.1, read on the forward strand.
TGATCAAAGTAGTACGTGTATCGGGGCGCCGAGCAGGAGGATAGCAAAATGATACAACCCCAGAGCCGGAACGTGATCATGGCACTTGCTTTGACCCAAAAATGCGCTTGAAGAATTGCTTCTCGAAGTTCCAGAAAAACCGGAATTGGCCGAAAATCAATCCATAAATCAGCAAGAAGACATTGTAGATCGGAAGAATCAGCACGTAATATAAAACCGTTGCCCAGGTCGGAACCTCGTCCGGGGTAAATATGGAATGTAGAAGCGGCTTTGCAATCACAGTCACCGTTGTGCCCGTGCAGGCAAAAACGATTAGGATTACGACGACTTGAAACGTATTCTTTACGTGCCAGCGCTCCTTTAATTTGTCAGTCAGCCTGTTCATGATTGGATCAAAAGTACGGACAATTTACTTTTCAAAAGCCATCCACCAAGCACGTTTCGGAGGCGGCGCAGTCACGGTCATGGGTTCCTTGCGCACGGGATGGATAAAGGTGAGTCGGCGGGCATGCAAGGCAATGCTACCGTCACCAGTCTGAACCGCAGAACCATATTTTACATCACCGAGTATGGCGCATCCCATCGCGGACAGTTGGGCTCGGATTTGATGTGACCGCCCGGTAATGGGGCGCACTTCCAGCAAGTACTTACCATTGGAAACGCTCATCAATGTGTACCCAAGCTCAGCTTTGAGTGAGCCAGGGGTATCCCGGATGTATATGGTTGTTTTGTTCTTCTTCTCGTCCTTCTTGAGCCAATGCACCAGCTCACCCGTCGGCGCTTTCGGGGATGTATCCGTCACAGCCCAGTACACTTTCTCCGTCTTACGATCGCGAAACAATTCATTCATTCGCGACAGGGACTTCGAAGTACGCGCAAAAACAACGACGCCGCTTACCGGTCGATCCAGTCGATGGACAACGCCCAGGAAAACGTCTCCGGGCTTGTTGTATTTGGATTTGATGTATTCCTTGGCTGTTTCTACGAGTGGGACGTCGCCTGTTTCATCCCCTTGCACCAGGATACCGGAAACTTTGTTGATCACCAGCAGATGATTGTCTTCATACAGGATATCCAGAGGTATCATCAGGGTCGAACCGCATGAAGTGCGTAGCAGCCATTTTCTGCTACTTCAGAAGTCGTTGTGTAGCCGGCAGTCTCCAGGAAGTCTCTCAGGTACTCAAAATTGCGCTTCTCTTTGTCCATCGGGTGAACTTCTACAAAAAGGGACTTCACCGAAGGCCATATCGAGGAAGGCGAATCGTAAATGATAGGATATTCGCTTCCCTCGCAATCAAGTTTGAGAAAATCAATGTGGTCCAATTTGTTTTCTTCCATGATTCGGGTTAGCGAGATCGCAGGGACTGTAACTGATTTAAGGTTATGCTGCTCAAAATCCTGATATACCGACGCGGTGACCGAGTTATCGCTATCACCTTCCTTGTACAAGACGATGTGATCTACGGGCTGACCTGTAACGGCACGGTGATGAAGATGAACGTTGGACCGGATAGCAGGATTCAAATCAATGTTGCTCCGAAATAAATCGACGTTAGCTTGGATTGCCTCGTAAGCATGCACCATGGCATCAGGCCGTCTGGACAGCAGAAGCATGTTGAAGTACCCGGCGTTTGCGCCCACGTCGACGACCACCGGGTTGGCTGGCAACTTATCGATCCAGTGGCCGATGGAATAAAAATCGGTCATAAAGATTTCCTTGAAGACCAGATACAGGCCCTTGGTAGGAACATCAAATCGCAAACCTTGGCCCCGCGTAATGTACCGCGTTGGAAGAAATGCAGGTGATTGCTTTTGGACAAAATAGGAAGGCCAGTTACGAATATTTCGCAAGAGGTTCCAGTATCGTGCAGGGGAAGAGTCGGTCACAATGGCGAATTTAGTGCTTACCTTCGCCAAGGTAAAACTTTTAAGCTGAATCGGTATGAAGCCCCATCTCATCACGTTTCGATTTCTAATCCTCCTGTTTCCCGCCTTTGGCTATTTCCAAAGCCCGGGCCAGACTCCCAAAGCACACGAACTCATACAGCAGATCAATGAAGAGCTGGGCAGGAACAAGGGGACTTTTGCCGTTGCCTTCAAGAATGCAACAAGCGGCGAACAAATTCTGATCCATGAACGAGAATCATTTCATGCGGCCAGTACCATGAAAACTCCGGTCATGATCGAAGTGTATAAACAGGTAGCCGCTCATCGTCTTAATCTGTCTGATTCCATTCTCATTAAAAATGAATTTCAGAGCATCGTTGATGGGAGCACATTTCAGCTTTCCGTTCAAGATGACAGTGAACCTGAGTTCTACAAGATTCTCGGACAGAAACGGCCTCTCTACGACGTTTTGTATCAAATGATCATTGCCAGCAGCAACCTGGCTACCAACCTGATCATGGAGCTAGTCGATGCCCGCAACGTCACGCGTACTATGCGCTCGCTGGGCGCCATGGATATGGAGGTGTTGCGCGGAGTGGAGGATTCAAAAGCCTTTGCGAAAGGGCTCAATAACACGGTAACGGCCTTTGACCTGATGATCCTGTTTGATCAATTGGCGCGCGGAGTGATTATAGATAAACCTACATCAGAAAAAATGATCGCCATTCTGCGTGATCAGAAATTCAATGAGATCATCCCCGCCCAATTACCGGCTGGAGTAGTCGTAGCTCATAAGACCGGTTCGATCCGTGGCGTGCAGCACGACTCGGGCATCGTTTTTCTTCCAAACGGCAAGCGCTATTCGCTGGTCATCTTGTCCAAGAATCTCAGTGACGAACCAGTCGCCGTGCAATCAATGGCGAAGGTTTCCAAAATGATTTTTGATTACGTGCAGCTCAGGGACTAATCTTCGCACCTAAACCTTTCACTAATTCTGCTAAAATTCTGATGTGAAGTGAAAGTTGATTTCAGGAAAATTATCCTGGACCATTTGAAGCCAGGCCTTTGTTTCCGCCATGAACACCAGCTTGCCATCCTTGTCCC
>JANNAZ010000359.1:0-6503 GCA_031384895.1 Cyclobacteriaceae bacterium
AGTCCGCAGTGACACAACGGTTGGACCCCATTGCAAAGTGGGAGGAGAAATAAACAATGCCGTTCTTTTCGGCTACAGCAACAAAGCACACGACGGATTTTTGGGAAACTCCGTAGTTGGGGAATGGTGCAACCTGGGTGCCGACACCAACACATCAAACCTGAAGAACAACTACGAGAATGTGAAAATCTGGAACTACCGGAAAGGGGGCTTTCAAAATACGGGCCTGATGTTCTGCGGACTTATGATGGGTGACCATAGCAAGTGCGGCATCAATACCATGTTCAATACCGGAACCATAACCGGAGTCTCTGCCAACATCTTTGGAGATGGGTATCCACGAACATTTATTCCTTCTTTTGCATGGGGCGGGGCATCCGGGTTTTCAACCTTTCAGCTGATCAAGGCATTTGAAACTGCGATGCGAGCGATGGAACGGCGTCATATCACCCTTGGGGACGTCGACAAAAAAATATTAACATTCGTGTTTGAACGCAGCGCTTCGGAGCGGGTGTGGGAAAAGAAACCATGACATTCAACGACATCCCTGGGCTTAGCGAAATCAAGCAACGCCTTATCCGTTCAGCGCAAGAAGGTAAAATCGCGCATGCCCAACTCTTTATGGGACGAGAAGGCGCCCTCAACCTGCCGCTGGCGCTTGCGTATGCTACGTACCTCCACTGTTCAAACAAGGGAGAGGTCGACTGCTGCGGAAAATGCCCTGGATGCAGCAAGAATCTAAAGTACATCCATCCAGACACACACTTTGTATTTCCATTGAGCAATGTCAAGGGGGACAAAGATGACGAACGTTTCAAAGCGGATAGTATGAAAAGCTGGCGCAGTTTTCTGCTCACGCAACCCTTTGGGAATTTTGCCGATTGGACCTTGTCTTATGGCGGTGAGGACAAACAAGCCATCATCTCGAAAGAAGAAAGCCGCGAGATTGTCAAGACTCTTTCACTTAAGCCATTTGAAAGCCCATTCAAGATCATGATCATTTGGCAGCCGGAATACATGCATCCTTCGGCCGCCAACGGGATTCTAAAGATTCTTGAAGAGCCCCCGCAGAATACATTCTTCCTCCTCGTATCAAATAACCCAGAACGGCTGCTGCCAACCACCTTGTCGCGGACACAGCAGGTGATCGTGCCCCTCTTGTCCGATGCCGAGCTTGACACATTCTTGCAATCCAAAGAACCCGATGAAGCCAAGCGCGCAAAGCTTGTTGCCGATGCCGAAGGAAATGTTCGTCTTGCGATGGAACTGATGGTGAGCGATGTGGAGGATCACCACCAACGGCTGGCTGACTGGCTGCGTGCATGCTACAAGCAAGATGCCGTGAAAATGTTCTCCTTGTCTGAGGAATTCCATGAACTGGACAAACTGCAACAGCACTCACTTTTTTCCTATACGCTGACCATGCTCCGGGAGACTCTGCTTGTTATGGCAGACACACCTTCCTTGCTGCGCAGCCGCGACGGAGAGAAGAAATTCGTCCAGGATTTCGGTAAATTTATGCGACTTCCGGCTGTTGAACAGGCATATCACCTCATCAATGACGCGGGGTATCAGCTCGAACGAAACGGAAACGCCAAGATGATTTTCCTGGATACCTCCTTGAAGCTGGCCAAAGCGATGAACTAAAATTTTTTCGTTTAGTCCCGACAGTATATTTTTGCCCGAATTTCACAAGCATCCTGACAAGCAACCTCATTAAACCAATCATTCCGATGAAAAATACAATTACGGTTTTCTTTGTACTTCTCCTGTTGATCAGCAGCTGCGCCCAGGACAACAAAAAAGACTATGTCGTCACCATTAAGACATCGTATGGGGACATGATCGCTATTCTTTATGACGAAACCCCTAAGCACAAGGCGAATTTTATCAAACTGGCCAAAGAACACTACTTTGACAGCATGTTGTTTCACCGCGTTATTCAGAATTTCATGATCCAGGGAGGCGATCCGGATTCCAAGAAGGTGCAGCCTGGAGGCCAGCTTGGCAACGGAGGCCCAGGATATACCATTGAAGCAGAATTCGTTCCTAAATTCTTCCATGAGAAAGGCGCCCTCTCAGCCGCCAGACAAAGTGATCAAGTCAATCCACTAAAGGCATCCAGCGGCAGTCAGTTCTATATTGTTCAGGGCACTGTGATCTCACCCGCAGAAGTTGAAAGCCTGCGGCTTGATCAAATGCAGTTAATGACCGGGTTGCGCAAGATGTTTGATGATCCCGCAAATAAACCCCTGCTGGATTCCCTTAATCAACTTTACTATTCCGGAGATATGCCGGCCTATCAAAAACGTCTTACTGAACTTGCCCCGCGTGTTGAAAAAGCAACTGGCCTCTCCATTGTCAAGAATGTCTCTGAAGAGAAAATAAAGGCGTATACCACGATAGGTGGAGCTCCGCACCTCGACGATCAATACACCGTCTTTGGAAAAGTAATCAAGGGCCTCGACGTTCTTGACAAGATTGCCAGTGTGCAAAAAGATGCCAAGTACCGGCCATTGGAGGATGTTCGAATGACGGTCACCGTAACAGAACTCTCCCGGAAGAAAATCACGAAAGAATACGGATATCTGTATCCGGTCGCGAAAAAGTGATCAACGTCCTCGTCACCGGCGCGAATGGGTTACTCGGGCAGAAACTGACTGCCTTGCTGGATCGCGAACCCGGTGTGTCGCTGATTGCCACCGCGCGTGAAGATCTTCGATTTTCGTTAACCCAAGGTGCGTTTCGTTCCCTTGACGTTACCCGTGAGGCCGCAGTCAACCAGCTGATCGCCGAAGTTCACCCGGATGTTGTCATTCACACAGCGGCCATGACTCAGGTAGATCAGTGCGAGACAGATCGGGATGCCTGCTGGCTCAACAATGTGTCAGCGGTGGAACTTCTCGTCCGCGCTTGCGAAGCAGCATCTACGCACCTCATCCACCTCTCAACCGATTTTATTTTTGACGGCCTCTCTGGACCGCTCGATGAGGCAGCCACACCTAATCCCATCAGTTACTATGGCCAGAGTAAGCTAGCCGCAGAACGAATGGTTCAGAAAGCAAATACACCCTGGACGATTATCCGGACGGTGCTGGTGTACGGTGTAACCAAGGACCAGAGCCGATCAAATATTGTGTTGTGGGTAAAGAAAAGTTTGGAAGAAGGTAAGGTCATCCGCGTAGTAAACGACCAATGGCGAACGCCGACATTAGCAGAAGATCTGGCTATGGGCTGCTGGCTGGCCGCATCTCGGAAATCAACTGGAATCTTTAATGTGAGCGGTGACGAAATGATGACGCCGTATGAAATCGCATTACGCACGGCAACGCATTTTAAACTAGATAAGGAGCTGATCAAAGAAACCAATGCTTCTGAATTTCGTCAGCTGGCATCGCGTCCGGCCAAGACAGGTTTCATTATTGAAAAGGCCCGTCGCGAATTGGGCTACACGCCGCACACCTTCGCAGAGGGCTTAAGCATTCTGGCGTCTCAACTGGGCTGATCATTCTTTCTCTGGCTCCGGATCGCCAGGTAATAGATCGGAATTCCCGCAAGCGCAATCAACAATCCCGGCCATGTAAATTTTGGCTTATAGGCGATGAGCAGCGAACAAAATGTGATCCCCATGAGGATGTAAATTACAGGGAGCACCGGGTAGCCAAATGCACGGTAGGGTCGTTCAGCCTCCGGGCGCTTCTTGCGCAAGACAAAAATTCCGGCAATGGTGAGTACATAGAATAACACGACGACAAACGAGACCATGTCCAGCAACTCACCGTACTTTCCACTCAGGCACCAGATACACGCGAGGAAACACTGGACCCACAACGCCACCTGAGGGACTGAAAACCGGTTGAGGTCACCGGCCTTGCGAAAGAACACGCCATCGTTCGCCATGGTGTAATAGACGCGTGCGCCGGAAAGAATGAGTCCGTTGCAACATCCAAAAGCAGAAACCATCAGCATGACCGAGATAATGACTGAACCCATACCACCAAAAATTACTTCGGATGCAGCAACAGCTACCCGATCCTTATCGGCAAATGCAATCTCGGTCATCGGGAGCACGGACACGAACATCAGATTTGTGGCCATATAAATTAGCGTGACAATGGTCGTCCCCAGAAACAAACTCAACCCGATGTTACGCTTTGGGTTCTTCATCTCACCGCCGATGAAGGTCACGCTATTCCAGCAATCACTGCTGAAGATAGACCCAACCATGGCCGCTGCAATGGCTCCCAGGGCCGCGACCGTGGTGTACTCTCCAAAGCTTCCATCAGGTGCGAGTGAGCGCAGGCTCCATCCATCAACCCAATTGGCTTCCCATACTTCCGGGTTCATCATGATCCAACCGAACAAAATGAGCCCGAACAAGCTGAGCAGTTTGGCGACTGTAAATGTGTTTTGGATGAGCTTCCCTCCTTCCAGGCCGCGGGTGTTGATGTAGGTAAGAAAGACTATAATAAGGATGGACAGTGCCTGGCCTGGGGAAACCGATAGTCCGTAGATAGTAACCAGAATCAAATCCTCTCCAACTCCTGGTACCATGTACGCCATAAACTTTGAAAACCCAACCCCCACTGCTGCGATGGTGCCTGTCTGAATCACGGCAAACAAACTCCATCCATACAGAAATGCGACGAGCGGGTTATACGCCTCCTTGAGGTATACATACTGTCCGCCCGCTTTCGGAAACATGCCGCTGAGTTCACCGTAACTGACCGCTGCCGTGACAGTCATAAAGCCGGTGATGGCCCAAACAGCGATCAGCCAACCCGCACCACCGACATTGCGCGCGATATCAGCGCTGACAATGAAGATAGCTGAGCCAATCATTGACCCGGCTACAATCATAGTGCCGTCCCAGAGACCCATTACAGGCTTAAAGGTTGTATTGCTCAGACGAATGGAGTTAGTATTCATTTTCAATATAAGTCTTTTGCAAGGGGCACAGCAACCGGCAGCATAAATGATTTTTGATTATGGGATTATTTTCTCAATCTTTCCTGTTCTAAAATGCAACAACTATGACAGCAGGCAGAGGGCAATGGGGCTCAAAATTCGGATTCATTATGGCAGCTGCCGGATCTGCTGTTGGCCTTGGGAATATCTGGAGGTTCCCCTATCTGACCGGCGAGAATGGCGGAGCCGCTTTTGTTTTTCTCTATGTGATCTGTGTTGTCTTCATTGGCGCACCCATGTTGATCAACGAGATTGCAATAGGCAGACTCTCCGGCAAGGGCCCCGTAGGCGCCATGCAAAAGTTCGGCGCTAACCCAATATGGACATTCCTGGTTGGGGTCTTGCCTCTCCTTGTCACGTTTGTCGTACTGAGCTATTATAGCGTCATCGCTGGTTGGACGGTCGGATACATCTACAATTCTCTTTTTGCAATACAGATTACATTCGCTGAGTTCATTGCCACCCCGGAGTATGTTGTTCCACTGCATGCCTTTGTTATCCTGTTAACTGCATTCATAGTCCTCGGCGGCGTATCCGGTGGTATAGAAAAGGCCAACAAGATCATGATGCCCGCGCTCTTCGTCATCTTGTTCATTATTATCATCCGGAGCGTCACCTTACCAGGCGCAGGAGCAGGTATCGAATATTACCTCCTCCCTGATTTCTCGAAAATCAATGGCAAAGTCGCATTGGATGCCCTTACCCAAGTGTTCTTTTCACTCGGCATCGGCTGGGGTATGATGATCACATACGGATCGTACTTGCCCAAAGATCAAAATATTGTCACCTCCAGCCTTTGGGTCGGAGCGATGGACACTTCCGTAGCGCTGCTCGCAGGGCTGATGGTGTTCCCCGCTGTGTTTGCCTTCAACGGGAATGTCAGTCAGGGACCGACTCTTGTTTTTACCGTACTCGCGAATATTTTCCAGGTGATGCCTTTTGGTCATATTGCCGTAGCCCTTTTCTTCCTCCTGCTTTTCTTTGCTGCCATCACATCTACGATATCCATGCTGGAAGCGCCTTCGGCATATTTTATGGATAACAAAGGCTGGAACAGGAAGAAGGCAGCTATTCTGGTTGCCGTCGTGGCATTTCTTTTTGGCATACCCTCTGCGCTTTCGGCGGGCAGTTCGGATTTCTTTAGTTCGATGCAAGTCAACTTCTTTGGCACTACCGTTACAAGTTTCTCAGATATACTCGACCATGCTTTTGGAAAATTGTTTATGATGGTCGTGGTGCTGTCAACCTGTGTTTATACGGGATGGTTCATGAAGATCGATTTGATTGTCGATGAAATCGCGATAGGAGCACCTGGATTCAAGACGTCAAAAATACTCGGTATACCCATCTACAAAGTTTGGGTATTCGCCGTGCGCTACATCTGCCCTGTAATTATCGGATTGGTTGCTCTGAATGTGCTTGGCATTTTCGGATAACCGGAACAGGGCTACTTTAACGCTTTGGACACTGGCTGACCAGTACAGCCGCTGGGGAATTTGATCTTGAGAAGCACCGAAAGTGTTGGTGCGATATCG
>JANNAZ010000362.1:0-7861 GCA_031384895.1 Cyclobacteriaceae bacterium
GTGTCTTTCTTCGGGGCCATACAGGAGGTCGCGATACATGTGGCCAGAAAGATTACAACCAGTGAGATTCTAAATTTGGTGGTCATGGTTTATTGGATTTATGAGGGTTTTTGGGTTCGGCAAAGCGCACCGGGATTCGAATATACCTAAGTCGCGATAATTTGTGATTGGGCCAGCTTATCTTTCTTGCTTAATAACTTTTCCACCGATCATCACAAATTTTACCCGCTGTAATTCCGAAATGTCTTTCAATGGGTCGCCCTTCACTGCAATAATATCGGCCAGCTTTCCCGCTTCAACAGTTCCTATTTCATTTTCGCGTTTGAGGATTTCGGCATTTGTTTTTGTAGCGCACAGGATAGCTTGCATGGGAGTCATACCGATTGCGATGTATTCCACGAACTCATGGGCTGAGTAGGTGGCGGGCCAACCTACATCATCCGAACCTAATCCAAACTTCACCCCTTTCTTGAGGGCGAGCCGCATGTTGGTGTACATTGATTCCTTCGTCTTTCTCCCGATCTCGATGCTTTTTTGGAGGGCAGGGGCTGCGGAAGGCAGTTCATCGAAATAGGTATGAATAGAGAAGGTAGGGATCAGCCAAGTTCCTTTCTGGATCATCAAATCCATCGCTTCTTCATCGATAAAGGATCCATGTTCAATGGTTCGCACACCGGCCTTCACGGCCAGCTTTATTCCTTCAGCGGCATGGGCATGCGCCATGACGGGCACTTCCCTTCGTGCGGCTTCTTCGACTGCAGCTTTCAATTCTTCTGCACTGAAATGAACGTTGTTCGGATTGTCACCGGCAGACATAAACGCACCGGTAACCAACAGTTTTATCCAGTCGCTGCCATACTTTATTTCATTGCGAACGGCTTTCCGGACTTCTTCCGGGCCATCCACGATTAACCCATCGGCAATGATACCTTGCTCGTGTGACAGAAAATTGATGTCGCCACCGCCGCCCGTCACGGAAAGATAATGGGCTGCCCCATGAATGCGTGGACCGGTGAACATTCCCTTATTGATGGCTTTGCGTATCTCCATGTTGGCATACCCGACGTCACCATCGCCAGCCACGCGGACCGTAGTCCATCCCGCGGCAAGGAGGTCTTGCAAATTCTTCAATCCCAGCAATGCCTTTGAAGCGGAGGATCCGCGCAGGTGATCAACCTGATAGTCACCCGTGGTAAGATTGGGGTGGACGTGCATGTCAATTAATCCGGGCAATAAGGTGTAATCACCGAGATCGATGATAGTGGCGTCTTTAGGAACATTTGCCCTTGTTGTTATGGCGACGATCTTATCATTGTTAATGACGACGGCGGGATTGTTGATGACTTTGCCCGTGCCATCGATCAGGGCTTTTGCGACTAGTGCAATTTTTTGTGCGCAGATCGAAGTCTGAACGAGAAGGAAAATTGCGAGTACTAGAAAATGGCGCATGTTGATTCAATTGGGTTTGAAGAGGCTTGACGAAGATATAAAGGGTTGCCACGGATAACACGGATAATCACGGATTTGTATTCTTCATCACGGGATGATTGGCCAAAGGCATTGGCTGGGCAAACTTGACACCGCGGAGTATTTCGTCACTGAGTGTTTTCTCTTTGATGCGGGAAGGCGAACGTTCAGGCTTGACCACCTTCAGGACTTTATTTCGGTCACGAAGCGTAATGGTCAGTGACTCGGCTGACTCTTTGATTTCGAGTGTATAGTGTGGCCTTATATTGATAGAAGTAATCGCATAGGGATAGATATCCACGTTTACTGTAAGTCGGAGGTTGTTGAATCGGTATGAGCTCGTGCTGGCCTCGGACTTTTTGTACGTACCGGAAATGTTGCTGTCACCAATCAGGACGCGGTACTCTAGTTCGGTGATTTCTGCCGGGATGCGAGGCGCAATCGTAAGTGTGTTGTTCGTCAGGTCAGGACGAAAACCAAGAAACCACTGGTTCCAGATACGGAGCTGCTCGGCGTTGGACCAGGCTTGCAAATATGTCCCGGTGAGTTTGGGTAGTGCTTGCCCCTCCCGTGGATAAGCGTCCAGATTTTCACTCAGCCCACCGACTACACCGCGCGTAAGCACCTGGCGATTCATGTTCTTGAAGAGTTCATAGGCCGTCTCCACTTGTTCAAACTCAATCATCCGCTGCATGGCGATACCGTTTAGCCACGGCCAGATGGCGCCGTTGTGATAGGCTGCATCTTTGTGGTATTCTGGGGTGAGATGAAACGGGTGGAAAAAAGGATCGTGCCGGTCCAGTGTCGATACACCCCAGGGGTAGACCAACTCTTCCCAGGATTTCTTGACCACCTTAGCCTTCATCGCCCGGTCGTCGATCATGTCGAGCGCAAAGAGCTGGTTGGGGCGGAGGCTGAAGTCCGGCTTGTTTTCTTTGGTAAGCCGGTCTGCAAGGTAATCGTGTTCAGTATCCTGAAAATCTTTCTGAAAATTTGTTTTCAGTTTATCAGCCAGGTCGTTCCATTTCTTCTGGTTGGCTTCATCCTTCATATACGCAGCGAAGTAAACGCCGGCGCGCAACTGACTATACCACAGTGCCTGGATATCGTTGGCCCGGGTGCCGCGGGGAGAATATGACACAAGGTTGGCATCGCGTGCATCCATCCAGGTCTCGTTGTCTTCGTGCAGGAGGTATCCTTTGGGGTCAACCCAATTCTTGAGCGCGCCATCCATGCTATTGATTACAACAGGATACATTTGCCGAATCAGCGAAGTGTCACCGAAGTAGTTGACATACTCCTGGAGTTCAATAATGAACCGCGGTGTGCCATCGGCCGTGTGGTAATCGATATTATTCGGGTTCACGATGTTGGGTACGCGCCCGAAGTATTTGGATTTTTTGTCTTTGTCCTGATACTCGGCGAATGACTTTAGAATCTTTTTGCCCGTATCCGATTGCCCGGAGACGAGGATGGCGCCCGGAAAGGAGATGAATTCATCTCGGCCCCAATACTCGTTGAACCAGGGGAGCCCGGCAGAGATGCCGTCGCCTTGCTGGTTGGTCACTAGCTGGTCCGTGGTCATGTAAAGCCAACTGATCGCCTGGTCAAGGGAATCGAGATTGCTCTCAAGCGGGACTCTGCGCTCCAGGAATCTTTCCATACGTCTTACGCGACCCGCTTTCAACGAGACGATGTTTTGTTGCGTTTTCCTGACCATCGCTTCTGCCTCGGCATCCGTTTTCGCTACAGCGATATAGAACCCACCTGCTTCCGCTTCGGCTGAAAGGATGTTGTCTTTTGCCTGGATGGGATGAAACGTCTTCGTTGAAACGGCAATGGAGAAATTCCCTTCCATGGAAGAGAAGAAGGCAAAGGTGTTCGTTTGACTCTTCAGGGTGATATCCTGTCCCTTCAAGGCGATCCCAATAGTTTGGTCGGCCCCGGTCAGGCTGACCTCGATGAGGTTAAGTGTGTCCAGCATCCACAGTTCTTCGGTCACCCCATCGTGCTCGCGAACCAGTTTGTATGGGTAGACGGTTACTTCTGCCTGCTGATTGTCCAGTTCCTTGTCGTCTGCAAATAACCGGTAACCGCCGAATACCCTGCTCTTGGCAACGTTCATCCCCTCAAACCACGTATGCTCGGGATGGTCGGACTTGTGTGTTTGAGTGTAGTAGTAAGCGGCTTCCTTGTTGGTAAACGACACCGCTCGATTGGCTTCGCGCGATACCTTAATTTTCAAATCATCCAAGGGGGAGTTGGGGAGTTGCGGCGTTTCACACGAAAGTATGAGGAGTATAGGGAAGACAAGAAGAAGGGTACGCACCATGGCCGACAGATTGAACCCGTCGAAGATACGGAATTTCTCTTGTCAAGCCTCTGCTCCTCTGGGGTGGTTCTCTATTGCTCATTCTCCTATTTTTTGGTTACTTACTTAACCATCAAACTCTTCCAGTCCATGAAAAAAATACTCTTCGTCCTTCTCGCCCTTTCTGCTTTTTCCTGTAAAAAGCAAGAATACGATGTCGTCATCCGCGGGGGCACAGTCTATGACGGCACTGGCAAACCCGGCGTCGTCGCCGACGTGGCCATCAACGCCGATACCCTGGCTGCCATCGGCGATCTTTCGAAGGCGGTGGGGAAAACAGAAGTAGACGCCAAGGGACTAGCCGTGGCACCTGGCTTCATCAACATGCTCAGCCACAGTTGGGAGACCCTTATACTTGACGGCCGCGGTCAGAGCGATATCAGGCAAGGGGTTACCCACGAGGTGCTCGGAGAGATTTCTATCGCACCCATGAGTGAAGAGATGAAGAAGCAATCGTTGGAGTCGATGGAGAAATACCCGGACTTCAAATACGCTATCGAATTGACTACGCTGGGTGAATATTTAGAATACCTCGAGAAGAAAGGGATTTCACAAAACATCAGTTCATTCGTCGGGTTGAACACGGTGCGAGCGCACGAACTCGGCTACGCCAATCGTGCACCGAGCAAAGAAGAAATGGAGCGCATGAAAGGCCTCGTCAAGGTAGCGATGGAAGAAGGAGCGCTTGGGGTAACTACCGCCTTGATCTACGCGCCGGGCAACTATGCCACCACCGAAGAACTTATCGAACTCAGCAAAGTCGCCGCTCCTTATGGCGGCATGTACATTTCCCACATGCGCAGCGAAGGCAATAATATTTTCGGTGCGGTGAATGAGACTATTCGGATCGCCCGTGAAGCCGGACTGCCCGCGGAAATCTATCACCTGAAGATGGCCGGGAAGGACAATTGGGGAAAGCTTGATTCAGTAATGGCCATGATCGATGCGGCCAACAAATCCGGCCTGCGGATTACCGCCGATATGTACACCTACACGGCTGGCGCCACCGGCCTTGACGCCACGATGCCCACCTGGGTTCAGGAGGGAGGCATCAACGATTGGATCAAACGGCTGAAGACACCATCCATTCGCAAGAAGGTGCTGCAAGAAATGCTCACGCCTACCGACAAGTGGGAGAATATGCTCCGTACGTGCGGTGGGCCAGAGAATGTGCTGCTGCTTGGATTCAGCAAGGACTCCCTCAAACAGTATGTCGGCAAGACGTTAAAAGAAGTGGCTGCCATGCACGGCAAGTCACCGGAAGAGACGGCCATGGATCTGGTCATTGCCGACCGCACGCGCGTGGAGGCTGCGTACTTCATGATGAGTGAAGAGAATATCAAACGCCAGATCGCGTTGCCTTATGTAAGTTTCGGTTCCGATGCTGGCTCTCCGCCGGCAGAAGGATTCTGGCTAAAATACAAGGATCACCCCCGTGCCTTCGGGAACTTCACCCGGGTGATCGGAAAATACGTACGGGATGAAAAAGTTATTCCTTTGGAAGAAGCCATTCGGAAACTTACCAGCCTTCCTGCTGGCAATATCAAGATCAAAAAACGCGGAACGCTATCGCCCGGATATTATGCCGACGTGGTGGTGTTCGATCCCGCCAAGGTGCAGGATCATGCGACCTTCGAAGAAGCGCATCAATACAGCACCGGGATGGTACACGTGTTCATCAACGGCACCCAGGTCCTGAAAGACGGCGAACACACCAATGCGCGACCGGGGCGTGTTGTTCGGGGTCCAGGTTGGAAAATGAATTTGAAATAGAGCAATGATCACGTCACGACTATTCAACATGAGAAATTTCATAATCGTTATTGCATCGTTTTTGTTGTCAATTTCCATTGCAGAGGCTCAGAAGAAAGTAATTCTTTGCAAACTCCTGATCGATGGCACGGGGAAGACCCAGGCAGACGTGTCTATTGTCATTGAAGGGGATCGGATCACCTCCGTGGTTAAGGCTGGTCAGGAACCAAAAGACGCGACCCTCATTGACCTTCGCAGCTACACCGTATTACCAGGGCTTATCGATATGCACTCCCATCCCCTGGTAAGCGGTGATGAGTATCAGATCCAGCACCTGGAGAAATCTTCGGCACAGAAAGCGCTGGAAGGCCTCAAGCGATCCCAGGACTTCATGCGATGCGGCTGGACGACCCTCCGCATTGCGGGCGATGCAGATGTGGGATATGCACACCTTGAAATTCGCGATGCCATCAACAAAGGACTATTTGTTGGGCCCCGGATCTATGGCGCCGGTCACTGGATCTCCGCTACTGGTGGAGGTGGCGATGTGAACTTCATGTCGTATGAGCAACACCTCTCAGTCGATGGACTCGTGGTTGATGGCCCCGAGGAAATGCGAAAGGCGGTCCGAAATGAGATCAAGTATGGGAGTGATTGGATCAAGTTGCTGGTGTCAGGCGCCTATGCCACGGCAGGAGACAACCCCAAGAATGTTCATTTGAGTGCAGACGAACTAGCCATTGCTATCGCGGAAGCCAAACGCCGCGATGTTCCCGTGATGGCGCATGCGCACGCGGCAGAGGCGATCAAGATGGCCTCCAATGCGGGGGCTCGAACGATTGAACATGGTTCTTTTATTGATGAAGAAGGTATGAAGATCATGATTGCCAACGGCACCTACCTGATTCCTACGCTCACGGTCTTCAAGTACAACCTGGAGATGTTGAAGAACAGTACGGCCTTGAGCAAAGCATACCAGATTACCGTCGCCAATACACCTTCGCGGGATGCGGGATATCGGAAAGCGCTGGCGATGGGAGTAAAATTTGGCGTGGGTACTGATTTCTTTGATAACCCGGTCCAGTTTTCCATCAATGAATTCTCCGAGTTGGTAAGGATTGGAATGACGCCTATGCAGGCCATTGTTGCGGGAACAAAGGTAAATGCTGAAATCCTCGGTAAGGAAAAGGACCTGGGAACGATTGAAGCCGGAAAGTTTGCGGATATCATCGCCGTCGATGGTAATCCTTTAAATGATATCAACGACCTTCACAAAGTGAATTTTGTCATGAGTGGCGGAAAGGTCTTCCGCAACGACGTGAAGAAATGAAGCCAGGCAGGCGTTGGGGCAGTGACGCCAGCTAATTGGATTGGATATTTTTAAATCCTTGAATCTTACGTTATGAAGAGTTCAAAAGTCTTGCTTCTGGTTTTAGCGCTATCGCTCAGCGGTATGCAAGGATTGGCACAAAAGTCATTCATCTTGTGTAGAGAAGTGCTTGATGGAACAGGGAAATCAATTCCCAATGCCATGATTGTTGTCGAAGGCAACCGAATCACCTCGGTTGGCAACCGGGAGAAAATACCAACCGGAGCTAACGTTATTGATCTGTCCGATTACACCGTACTGCCTGGGTTTATCGATATGCATTGTCATCCGCTCGGCGATGCAGACGATGATTATCAGCTGTACCATCTGAAAAATTCTTCAGCCGCCAAGGCATTGCAAGGTCTGAGCAATGTGCAGGGCATGTTGCGGGCAGGCTGGACCACGATTCGTGTACCCGGCGATCTGGATGTGGGGTATGCACATTTTGAAATCAGGGATGCCATCAACAAAGGTTTATTTGTCGGGCCACGCATTTACGGTGCAGGCCATTGGATTTCCGTTACGGGTGGCGGGGGTGATCTGAATTTCTTCTCTTACGAGCAGAGCGGCGTAATCGTGGACGGGCTTGTCGCTGATGGCCCGGAAGAACTGCGCAAAGCCGTTCGTACCGAAATCAAATATGGAAGCGATTGGATCAAGTTGTTGGTGACAGGGGCGTTTATGACAGCTGGCGATAACCCGCAGAATGTTCATTTCAGTCCGGAGGAGTTGAAAGTGTCCGTGGAAGAAGCCCGGAAAAGGGATGTACCGGTCATGGCGCATGCACACGCAGCCGAAGGGATCAAGATGTCGATTCGCGCAGGCGCAAAAACCATCGAGCACGGGTCTTTTCTTGATGATGAGGGAATTGCGTTGTTCTTGAAAGAGGGTGCATACCTCAT
>JANNAZ010000380.1:0-5239 GCA_031384895.1 Cyclobacteriaceae bacterium
CATAGTTACCCAAATCGGAGTAGGCTCCTCCAGGAATCTGTACACGCTCTAAGCCGGCACCCAATCTGTCTACAACGGAGCGGTATGCCCACCAGTTTAAGGTAATATCCCACTGGAAACCTGACATTTTCACCGGAGTACCTCTCAGTGATAATTCAATTCCTTTGGTGGAAATGGCACCTACGTTAATCCGTGTTACGGTGTAACCCGTGGTAGGATCCAACGGAGCATCCGTGATCAGGTCGGTTGTTGTGCGGCTATACAAAGAAAGGTCAAGTCCCAACCGGTTGTTGATAAAACTGCCTTCAATACCCGCTTCGACTTCCGCCTGAAGCTCGGGCCTCAGGTTCGGGTTTCCAAGACGATTTGACAAGGAGTTTGTAGATACCGGGCGGCCAGTGGCATCGAGGAAAGCACGGCCACTGAGGTCTAACACGTTGCGCGTCGCATAAGGCTGAGGGAAACCCGCCGATGTACCGTAGTTCACGCGAACTTTGATCTGGTTGATCATGTCTGATTCAAACCCAAACGCTGTTGTCGGGATGAAGGAAACACTTACGCTAGGGTAGAAAATGCTCTGATAGTCCTTCTCTACAGTTGACTTCCAGTCATTCCTTCCCTGGAATGTAATATAAGCGTAGTCCTTATAGCCTAAACTCGCGGTTCCATAAACACCATACAAAACGTAGGACTCTTGATAATTCAGGTTACTCCCGGAAATCGCGCTCTCGTTCGAATGGGTCAGGAAGTTTTCGTGGTTCATGTATCCAAACACGATTTGCTGCGAACTTTCAATACCATCCTGAGAATAATTATCTCTGCGATTGTTAAACCCAACAACAAAGTTCAAATTGAAATCCTGGCTGAGGTCTTTGTTGAAAGACATAAACACGTCATGATTCCAGATTGTATTCTGTCCGGTAGTAGTCCGGAACGTCCCGTTGATGTTCTGGGGACCGCCTTTATTGATCTGGTATGACTGCAACTCTGTGTATGTATCCAAACCTACGCGATAGGTAATATCGAGGCCTTCCATGATCTTATAGCTGAACGAAGTGCGGCCAAAGAAACGTTTCGTGTCATTAGTCGACAAGTTGTACTTGGCTGTCCACCGGGGGTTCTGAATATCGTTTCCTGCACGGTAGTACGCGCTCTGGTGCGTCTGGGGAGTCTCATAGGGTAAGCCCGTCAAGTCGATACTGCGAGGCGTATAGAATACGTCTGCAAAAATGGAATTCCCGGCACCTGCCGAACCGCTACCGTTACCTGCAGAGATGGGTGGCGTCTTTTGGTCCGTGGAAGCGTAGTTGAAACTTGTGCTTACCGTAAACTTATCCGTCACATTCGCATTGAATCCCATACCAAAGTTCAGTTTCTTGAGCGTGTTGTTCTCGATAAATCCAGCATCGTTAAGGTAGCTGAGCGAAGCGTTGTAGCTCACGTTCTCATTGCCGCCATTGACGTTTAGGGACGTATTGGAAGAGAATCCTTGCTTGAAGAAGTCCTTTACGTTATTTGGATGCGCCTCATATTTCACTTTTGTTCCCAAAAATTCAGGGAACTGGTTGCGGATGGCCGCCGGGGCATTTGTATATGGGTGATTAATCGAGTCGGGTGATCCGACGGCTCCGAACTTAGGTCCCCAGTTACTGAAGAAGAATCCGAAGTTCTGGTCAAATCCACCACCGTAGTTGTTCTGCAATTCCGGATTAGAAGCTATTTCTGTTACGTAGTAAGATTGGTTTAGATTAACCTCCATTTTTTCCTTGCGCTTACGGCCGTTCTTGGTTGTTACAATCATAACTCCGTTGCGTCCCTGCTCTCCATACAATACGGCGGCAGAAAGACCTTTTAACACGTCTATACGCTCGATGTTGTTCGGGTCAAGATCCAAGAAGCGGCTAGGCGTTGCCTGGTTCCCGCTAAGGAAGCCTCCTTGTGCATTCGTGCTTGAATTGAAAGGCACACCATCAACAATCCACAACGGCTGTTTGTTGCCTGTAATGGTCGTGTAACCACGAATGATGATGTTGGTACCTGTACCGGATACACCTCCTGTGTTGGTGATATTTACACCCGGGATTCTACCCTGCAGTAAACGGGCAAGGTCACTCTCTGGCTTCTGTGCCATTACGGTCCCTCCAACACTGGTTACGGAATAACCCAAGGCTCGCTTGTCCTGCTGGATACTTTGGGCCGTTACCACCACTTCAGTTAATTGCTTAACGTCAGAACTTAATCCGGCGTCAATTACTGACCGCTCACCGATCTCTACTTCCTGGGAAGCAAAACCGATGAAGGAAAGAACCAGTGTTCCGCCTGCTGCGGGAACTGCCAGTTTGTAATTTCCTTCGGTGTCAGTGACAGTTCCGTTGGAAGTGCCTTTGAGAAGAACGTTCACTCCAGGCAGTCCACCACCGTCATCGGCGGAGGTAACTTTACCTGAAATTGTTCGCTCTTGCGCCGAGGCACTGAAGGCAAAAGCAAACGAGAATAGCACAAGTAAAAACTTCCTCATAGTTTTTGGTTTAGGTTTGAAAGTGATAAAGTTAAAAAAACCATACTCTTATGCGTACTGTTTGTGTAGTAATTTTTAACAAACCAATAATATATTATGTCTACTAGCCTAAAAGATAGTAATACTACCACCATGTTTGTGGTATGGTTTTTCTAGTTTCTGTAACTTCTACCCTATTTCGGGTAACCAATTCCCGGGTGGACAACTATCAAAATTTTTATCATTTCTTTGAGTCAAAATCTGCCTATCGATAACCATTCGCCGCATATGCTCATCCTCGGACGATCCGACCGTGTAGACCTCCCGAGTCTGGGCTTGGAAAATATCCATGCCAAGATCGACACCGGAGCGTATACGTCCAGCCTCCACTGCAGCCGCGCTGAGGTTATTGAAGGGATATTGGAGTTTATTCTCCTGGATGAAGAACACCCTGAATTTACTGGCATGCCATTGCGGGTTAAGAAGTTTGAACAGCGGGAGATTCGGAATTCCTTTGGTGAAGCTGAACTTCGGTATGTGATTAAGACCTGGGTACGGATCTACGGGAGGGTCATCCGTGCAGAATTTTCACTGAGCAATCGCGGAAATCTAAAATTTCCAGTACTCCTGGGTCGAAAAATTCTACGCCATCGGTTCCTGATCGACGTGACCAAAAAAGATTTATCTTTCATCAACAAACAGAATCCTTCCGCGAAGGATACGCCATCGGCTGAACCCTCATGAACATTGCTATCCTCTCACGCGACACAAAACTCTACTCTACCCGCAGGCTGAAAGAAGCCGGCGAAATGAAGGGCCACAAGGTGGAAATTATTGACCACATGAAATGCATGCTGGTTATTGAAAAGAAGAATCCCATGGTCTGGTATAACGGCCGGAAGTTGGATTACTTCGACGGGATCATACCGCGCATTGGCGCCTCTGTAACTTTCTACGGAGCCGCGGTGGTCCGCCAGTTTGAAATGATGAAGGTGTTTACCGCAGTTGAATCGCAGGCCTTGATCCGGTCGCGGGACAAGCTGCGTAGCATGCAGATCTTGTCGCGAGCCGGCCTCGGACTCCCGAAGACTATATTTATGGACTACTCACGGGATACAGAGGGCGTGATCGACGCGGTAGGCGGCGCACCTGTCGTGATCAAACTGCTCGAGGGGACACAAGGGCTCGGCGTTGTCCTTGCGGAGAACAAGAATGCGGCCCAATCTGTCATCGAGGCGTTCCACGGCGTGAAAGCCCGCATTATCGTGCAGGAATTTATCAAAGAAGCGCAGGGTGTTGATATACGGGCATTCGTTGTGAACGGAGAGGTTGTTGGCGCGATGCGTCGCCAGGCCCGCGATGGAGAATTCCGCTCCAACCTCCATCGGGGCGGGCAGGCAAAAGTGGTGAAACTGAATCGCAACGAAAAGCATGCTGCCATTACTGCGGCAAAAAAGATGGGTTTGGGTGTCGCCGGTGTGGATATGCTTCCTTCCAAACGTGGACCCCTTATTATTGAGGTGAACTCAAGCCCGGGTTTGGAGGGAATTGAGGGCGCCACGAAAGTGGACATTGCCGGGAAAATCATCAGCTACGTGGAGAGCCATGCGGGGAAGATGAAGATTCAGAAGGATAATGTGAATGCATAAGCCAGACAGGAGTAAGAAGTAAGAAGGTATGAAAGACGTCGTCATTGCGGGGCAATCCATCCGCCCTGGAGAATTCAAGGAGATCATTATCAACATTGCCCGGCTCCCGTCGCGCACCCAAATAGATACACCTATATATATCTATCGCGCTCCTATCGATGGGCCGGTTCTTGCCTTGACCGCCGGTATGCACGGGGATGAAATCAACGGCATGGAAATCGTCCGCAGGGTTATAGACGCAGGCCATAACAAGGTACTCCGCGGCACCACGGTATGCATGCCCATTATTAATGTGTATGGATTTCTGAACTACTCCCGGGAAGTCCCTGACGGAAAAGACGTCAATCGGTCATTTCCGGGGAGCAAGACAGGCTCGCTGGCTTCCCGCGTGGCCTGGCACCTCACGCATGACATTATTCCCTTCATCGATGTTGGCATTGACTTTCATACCGGTGGTGCGATGCGCACAAACTTTCCCCAGGTACGATGCGTCATGCAGGAACCCCGAAATGTGGAGTTGGCACATGCCTTCCACGCCCCGTTCACGATCGACTCCCCGTTCCGGCCGCATTCCCTGCGCCAGACCGGTGCGAAAAAAGGAAAGAACATAATCGTGTATGAAGGTGGGGAGTCCCTGCGGATGGATTTTCACGCCATCGAAGAAGGGGTCAACGGTACCCTTCGGCTGATGAAGTTTCTGAAGATGATCGACTGGGCCCCTGAGCCAAAAGTGGAATCAAAGATTATCTGGAACACCACATGGATCCGTGCACGGACAGCTGGCATCTTTCACCCCCAGGTCCAGGCAGGCGATCTCATTCAAAAAAATCAATTAGTCGGCGACATCACAGACCCATTCGGAGAGTTCCGCGAACAGATAAAATCACAGGTAACGGGGCACGTCGTCGGGCTCAACAATAATCCGGTGGTCAATGCCGGTGATGCACTCATGCACGTGGGCATGGATGATTTCTGCAAACTGGATGGTGGTGATGGTGAATGACATTCCTTTCACGCTGAATGCCAAAACAGTTGTTGTTACCGCTTGCATGAGGCTACGACAGGTACATCTCCTGGTGAGTGGAGGAGGAAT
>JANNAZ010000426.1:0-11199 GCA_031384895.1 Cyclobacteriaceae bacterium
GGATGGCGTGAAGCAGAAGGTATTGCGAAGGCTAATATACCCGTTATTACCGGGCCTGTTATTGCCATTCCGAATCGTGAATATGATCGCTACGATGCGCAATATGCTAACCCTGGACTCATGCGCAAGGCAGGTGTTAAAGTTGCCATCCGCTCAGGCGAAGAAGGTAACGGTAACTATCGCAATCTTCCCTATCACGCCGGCTTTGCCGTTGCGTATGGGATGAGCAAAGAAGATGCGCTCCGTGCCGTTACAATTGTCCCGGCCGAAATCCTCGGCGTAAGTGATCAAATGGGTTCTATTGAAGTGGGCAAGACCGCAAATCTTTTTGTTTGTGATGGCGATATCTTTGAGACCAAGACCCAGGTAAGTCAGGTGTTTATTGCCGGCTGGAAGATGCCAATGCAAAGCCGTCAGACATTGCTGTATGATGAGTTCCTCAAGCGAGAGCCTGGCCTGACCAAATAGTTGTTCTTGTAATATGAATGAGACCTCACCTGTCAACCAGGTGAGGTTTTTTTTGGTAGTTGTTAGCCGGTTCCTTATTTCTTAAAACCCCGCTGGCGGCAGGCTTCAAAGACAACTACTGCGGTTGCCGTGGAGACATTCATAGAATCTATGGTCCCTTGCATTGGGATAATGATATTGGAGCCCGCGCTTTTGACCCACTCATCGGAAAGCCCGGTGGCTTCTGTGCCCATAATAATTGCTGAAGGATATCGAAAATCAACTTCATGATACGGACGAGATGCCTTAAGGTATGTGCAGAATATGTTGATCTGGTTCTTCTTCAACCACGCTATTGTCTCCGATGAGCTGGCGGTGGCTACCGGCACGGTGAACACGCATCCCAGGCTGGAGCGCACCACGTTGGGGTTGTAGAAATCGGTTTGCGGATCGCAGACAATGACCGCATCAGCTCCGGCTGCATCAGCTGTCCGGAGAATCGCTCCCAGGTTTCCGGGTTTCTCCACGGATTCGAGCACCAAGACCAGCGGATTTTTACTTAAACGAATATCTTCAATCCGGTTAACCTTCATTTCCGCCACGGCGATGACGCCTCCAGAACCCTCCCGAACGGCGATCTTGTCAAAAACTTCCTGCGTAACGGGTACAAGAAATTTGTCGTTGATATTTAAGGCCGCCAGATCCCTCTCAGGTACAAGGTCGACGCAGTAAAACAAGTTGCCTATGCGGTACCCGGCGGCAAGGGCCAGGCTAATCTCTTTCTTTCCCTCAATGATGAACAGCTGTTGCTTCCGGCGCTCCCGAGGCTTTTCCAGCGCCAAAAGACTCTTCACCTTTGGATTCTGTGTACTTGTGATAACAACACCGTCTTTCACTTGCATTCAATTAGATTGTCAAGGTAATAATTAGAAGTGATGTTTTATTAGTCACTCTGGCAACCGGAAACTGACAACCGGCAACCGAAACTTCCCTTATCTTTGCTGTGATGAACCTGTATAGTCCCACTTCCTGGACCGACTACGAACTGCTTGACGCGGGAGAGTTTGAGAAGCTGGAACGCTTTGGCCAATACATTCTCATCCGTCCGGAACCGCAGGCCATCTGGGAGCGGTCGCTACCGCTCACGGAATGGAAACGTCTGGCCCATGCCCACTTTAATCGAGAGCAGAGCGACAAATTTCGTTTCGCAGATGATGCAAAAGGAGGCTGGAAGAAGTTGAAAGACATGCCTGAAAATTGGCAAGTACGGTATGACTATGGCGACCTACACCTTACCCTACGGCTTGCGCTTACCAGTTTTGGCCATGTTGGGGTTTTTCCTGAGCAGGGCAACAACTGGAACTTCATTTATGACACCCTACGGAATTGGAAGACGGAGAAGCCTCGTGTACTGAATCTATTTGCCTACACTGGTGCAGCCTCTGTGGTGGCTCGGATCGCCGGTGCAGAAGTTACCCATTGCGATGCATCACGACCCGGGCTTAACTGGGCCAACCAAAACATGCAACTGAATAATCAGGAGAATATCCGCTGGGTGTATGAGGATGCATTCAAGTTTGTTAAGCGGGAGCAAAAACGCGGCAACAAGTACAATGGAATAATCATGGACCCACCCCCCTATGGCCGCGGCCCAGAAGGGGAAAAGTGGACGTTGCAAGAACAGCTCAATGAGTTGGTAAAAATGAGTCGAGACCTGATATCGGGGAAGCCTTACTTCTTTATTCTA
This sequence comes from Cyclobacteriaceae bacterium, assembly GCA_031384895.1. Lineage (GTDB taxonomy): Bacteria > Bacteroidota > Bacteroidia > Cytophagales > Cyclobacteriaceae > ELB16-189. Next base: position 2,195 of record JANNAZ010000426.1, read on the forward strand.
TCCATGTATGCCGTCGGTCTTTCTTCGACGGTTGGAATGAATGTTGTGAAGACACATTTCGCAGAAGCGATTCCGGATTTTGGGGAATTCTTCCTTAAATCAAAACAAGGAAGGGATTTGCCAATGGGTACGTTTGTGCGGGTCACAGGCTGATCTGCATCTCAGCGCCAAAAAACCTTCCATTGGTTTTGTGCAAATAAGCGCTTTTCGGATTCCTGATTTCCAGCCGCAAAGTTGTAGATTCGTTACCCTATACCCCGTTTATGAAACCGCACGCCTACATCCTCATCGCCGTTATTTGCTTGGTTCTCATGAGTGCCAATCCGGACTTGTACCCTGAAGTTTCACGCTCCGAAGTACGGCCTATCGCCATGTGCGGTACAGGTGCTGACTGGGAAAATGTCATATCAGACTCCACAAGCGTCCCCATTCTGTTTGATAACCTGGGCCAGTATTCGTTAGTGATTGATACCCGGAGCAAACAGGCGCAGGATTATTTCAACCAGGGCATCCGGTTATACTATGGCTTCAATCACCGGGAAGCATTCAAGGCATTTCGACATGCGACTGAATTGGACCCTTCCTCTGCAATGGCGTGGTGGGGGCAAGCCTTGGCCCTGGGACCAAACATCAATATGCCGATGATGGATAGTACTACTTCAATCACGGCCTATGAAGCTATACGGAAAGCGATTGCGATTGGAGCGACAAATCAGCGAGAGAAAGATATTATCGAAACACAGGCTGTCCGTTATGCAAGCAATTTTTCGGGTGACCGCGCGGCGCTTGATCAGGCGTATGTCGATGCATCCAGGACCCTGGCTAGAAAGTACCCTAAAGATACCGACCTGCTGGCATTGGCTGCCGAAGCAATTATGGATGTACACTTTTGGGACTACTGGGAACATGACGGAAGAGCAAAATCATGGACCCCTGAAATTCTAAATCAACTTGACAAGGTATTGACACTGGATCCGAATCATCCGGGTGCCAATCATTTCTATATTCATGCCGTCGAGGCGTCCAAACAACCAGGCAGGGCGACGAAGAGTGCTGATCGGCTTCAGACGTTGATGCCGGGTGCCGGACACATGGTCCATATGCCGTCTCATATTTATATCCGCACGGGAGATTATGCGAAAGGGGCTTGGTCCAATGAGCAAGCTGTAAAGGCTGATGAAAATTATTTCAAGACAAGTTATGAGGAGGGATTGTATTCGATGGCGTATTACCCACATAACTATCATTTTCTCTGGGCGTGTGCTGCCTTCGAAGGCAGCTATACCCGATCCATGAAGGCCGCGCGCGACGTTCAGTCGAAGATAAATACGACTTTGATGAAACTACCTGACATGTCGGTTCTGCAGCATGTGTATGCAACGCCGATGTACAATCTGATTCAGTTTGGAAAATGGGATGAAGTGCTGGTTGAACCGTTGCCTTTCGCCGATCAACCTTATCTAAAGGGGGTTTGGTGCTATGGCCAGGGAATGGCGTACGTACGGAAAGGGGATAGCCAAAAGGCAGCAGAGAAGTTAGCGGAATTACGAGGCGTGTTAGCCAGTTATGGTTCAACGCTGGTTTCGGCATGGATCAACAACCCGGCGAGTATGCTGGCGATTGCTGAGAAAGTACTGGAAGGCGAACTTAATTCAGGTTTGGGAAAGCACGAGGTGGCAAGGAAAGCATTTGAAGACGCCATTGTACTGGAAGACGGGCTCCGGTATAACGAACCTGCTGATTGGCACAAACCGGTGCGACACGGCTACGGTGCTTATTTAATCAAGCGGGGTGATTTTGCGAAAGCAGAAAAGATATACCGTGAAGACCTGATGCTTTACCCGGAAAACGGCTGGAGCCTTCAGGGCCTATACCTGAGCATGAAAGGGCAAAAGAAGAAGGCGGATTCAGAAAAGATCCTGGTTCGCTTTAGAAAGTCATGGTCAAAAGCGGATATTGCATTGGCATCATCAACATTTTGAGCGTACCCAAACCAGTCCATCTATAATCTAATGTATTTTATGAAGCAAAGCATTTCTGCCTGCCTGATGGTTTCTGCCCTGCTCACACTATTGCAGTGCAGCACGCCGCCCGCAACCGAGGCACCCAAATCAACCACCTACCAACAACTGGTCACCTTGTTCACCGAATGGCGGGAATTCCAATCACCGGATATGGTTGACGGAGTCCCCGACTATACAGTAGCCAATATGAAAAAGCAACATGCTGAACTTTCAAAATGGCAGGCACGACTTCAGGCCTTTGATACCACGGGATGGTCGATCAAGAATCAAATCGATTGGTATCTCGTATGGGCGGAGATGAACGGACTTGATTTTGATCACCGTGTTGTAAGGCCCTGGGAAAAGGACCCCGCCTTTTACGTTTGGTTTTTTGCTTCACCCTCAGATGTTCCAGAACGCGAAGGCCCCAATATATTCGGGGCGGTAGATATTCCGTTCTACAAACAACCCCTCTCATCTACCGATGCGACTGAGATAGCTGGCCGTCTTCGCAAGGCGGGTGCAGTCTTTGAACAGGCAAAGAAAAACCTAACCGGAAACGGAAAAGACCTCTGGAATCTTGGATCACGATCCATTCGGGAGTCAAACGATGAATTGAAAGCATTTGCCGCCTCATACGAAGCAACTTATCCCGATCTGGCAGTGGCGTCACGGGAGGCCATTGAAGCGGGGAATGCATTTGCTGATTGGGTTGCGGAGCAGGCTAAATCAAAAACCGGGATTTCGGGAATTGGCAAAGCGGATTATGACTGGTGCCTGAAGAATGTTCATCTCGTTCCGTATACGTGGCAAGAGGAAGTACTTTTGCTGGAGCGGGAGTTGGCGCGAGCCAATGAATCGTTGCGGTTGGCCGAATACCACAACCGGGCCAAGCCGCCCCTTGTACGTGCTCCGACAGCAGAAGCCTATGCGAAAGTGCAGAATCAGGCTACAGATGAATTCATGAAGTTTCTTGGTGAGGAGATGATGACTGTAAAACCCTACATGGATCCTGCGATGCGGGCAGTCATTATTCCCTTTACGGCGTCAGACGGAATGCGCGGCTTCTTTCATGAGGTCGACTATCGGGACCCTATGCCCATGCGTGCACATTTCTTTCACTGGATCGACAAGGCACGTGAAATAGAAGAGCCTGTAGAAAGCCCTATCCGTCGCGTACCCTTGCTCTACAATATTTTTGATACCCGCGCGGAAGGCATGGCAACGGCCATGGAAGAACTGGTGATGAATGCAGGGATGCTTGATAATCGTCCACAGGTACCCGAACTCGTCTATATCATGCTTGCCCAGCGTTGTGCCCGCGGACTGGGCGGACTGTATCAGCATGGACAAGAAATGGATTTTGACCAGGCGACAAAATATGCATCCAAGTGGGTTCCATGGGGATTGCTACCTGCCGATGGCGGAACCATCCAGCACGAGGAGCATTTCTATCTTCAGCAGCCGGCATACGGTGAGAGCTACGTGACCGGGAAAATGATGATTGATCAACTTATTGCCGAGTACGGACGCCAGCGGGAGGGTAAATTCCAACTGAAAGAATTTATGGATGAGTTCAACCAAGTTGGGATTATCCCGGTGTCTTTGGTGCACTGGCAGATGACCGGGGATAAATCGATGTTGAGTCGAGCGGTTGGTCGTTAACTCTTAGCGGTTGGCTTTGTTGAAAATAGATTGGATTGGGTTTTCAGCGCCTAGTTTCCAATCAGTTTTAGGTTGAAGATTTCATCCCAAGCGGCCAGGGCAGGCTTCGACTGCAAATTTACATCAACCATTCCGAGGAAAATAAAGTAGCCTAAGTTGTCGGGTACGGGAGCAGGTACGCTGGCGATGTCAATATCCGTAAAGACCAGTTGGAGCCACGCGATCGCCTTCACCTTGTCTAACAATAATCGCTGGCGACGGACATACTGCTCCTGGAGTTGTGCCGAACTCGTAAATGAAACGGTTGGGGTATTGACCGAACCCGAGGTCCATCCGCCCTCGGAAACAAATACAGGAAGTGTCTTTCCCTCGATCAATTTCGAATAGTAGTTTAAAGGCAGTTGATCTGGGCTAGCCATACCAAAATAGGGATAGGAGGAAAGACCCAGTTCTTCAATGAAAGGAAAGTCCGCGAAGTCTTGTTCGATTCCGACGTAGGAGCCCCCCAGATTTCCCCACGCAACATCAACCTGAACACTTACACTTAACAGTGCTGATCTGTTTCTGGCTTTGAGCTCTGCGGCCACATCATTAGCCGCCTTCTTTACGCCCTGATAGATTGCCGGCGGCGAGGCCGCGCGGATCAAATTTGTTTCTAGTGCCAGTCCAAGGTGGTCCGGGTTTAGCAAGCTGTCCATGACGATGACAAACCTTCGATACATTGCCTGCACTTCATCCTGGGCAATGCTCTTTCCAAGATTCTGCAAGGCGACGGCATCCGTTGTGCGATCCAATCCATTTTGCGGATCAACATAGACCCAAAGCTTCATATTCTTGCTACGGTAAAAGTCTACAAGCCCTTTGTAATTGCTAAGCACATAGGTAACGGGGCTTGTACCTTCATTGAGTTCCTTCCATGGAACTTCCGTATTGACGATCGCGGCATCGGCCCGAACGGCCCACAGGTTGAGTGATTGGATGATCAAATCAAAATCGTCGAATCGCGGCGCGGAGTTGGCAAACCCCATTCGGTAAGTGCGCTGAGCAGGGGCAGGGTTCGATTCGTTGCTGCAGGATGCCAGGAACAGTAATCCAATGAGAAAAAATGGGCGGACTTGCATTAGCCTCTAAAATTACCAAAAAATGGGCCATTGAAGGAATGCAGATCAATTCGCTAAATTGAGTTCTTATGCGACGTAATATGAAACTTACCAACGTGCCGTTTCTTATTAGATTCAGCAGATTTGCGGTTCTCGGTACGTTTATCCTGTTTGGAACATTCAGTGCCTTTTCCCAATTGCCTGGCTGCGTAAAGCTAAAGGAAGGAAAATTTCAGATTGAGGACAAGATTAATGGGGTGTCCATCATCACTCGGGCGGGCGGGATTCAACGCGAGGAAAACGAACAAATGGGTATCATCGTGGAATACCTGACGGAGTGGCTCGATCCATGCACATATCGACTGGTGCCGTTTAAGGTGATCAAGAATGACAAAAACCTGGACATGGACAGTGACCTGAAGCTGGAGATTGAAATTGTCGAGATAAGGGATGGCTCTTATACTCAGATCACCACATCCTGGGCTACCGGTCAAAATGAAACTGAAGAAGTAAAAATAATCAAATAGCCACCAATCACTATGAAAAAACAATTCGTATTCGCGATCCTCTCGGTACTCGTTTCAGGTACTGTTTCCTTTGCTCAGGATGCGGAAGGATGTAAAGAGCACCCCATGTTCCCTTCTCGAATTGCAAACTACGTTCTGTCTGAGTGTAAATCCAATTTCGATGCCGTTGATTTCAATCTCGCGGCCGGAGGAACTAAGATGATAAGCAAGGAAGGGACTACAACGACGCTACGATATGATTTTAACAGGGAGTCAGGGCTGTCGAAGCCCAGCGTTTTGCAAATCTTCAGGAACTACGAGGCTGCTGCCAAGAAGATAGGAGGCACTACCGTATTTTTTAGTGTAGGGGAGGTCACTGCGGTTTTCAAAATACTAAAAAATGGCAAGGAGATTGCCTGGGTGAAAGTGGAATCAGGCGGCGATGACAGCAATGATTTCTATATTCTGTATATCGTGCAGCTGGAGGAAATGAAGCAGGAAATCACTTCCGATGACATCCTTACTGCATTGAATACAGATGGACATATTTCACTGTACATTAATTTTGATTTTGGAAAAGCTGACATCAAGGCAGAGTCTCAGAAGATCATCGATCAACTAGCTGAAATGCTCACCGCCAACCCATCCTTGAAAGTGAGTATCGAGGGGCATACCGATAACGTCGGGTCCGCACCGGCTAACAAAACACTTTCTGAAAATCGCGCGAAGGCCGTTATGAATGGGTTAGTTAACAAAGGAATTAACAAAACTGCATTATCTTCCAAAGGGTGGGGGCCGGATAAACCAATTGCGGATAACAGTACCGAGGAGGGAAGGGCGCTCAACCGGCGCGTGGAAATTGTGAAGCTGTAACGCAAGCAGATGAAGCTACTAGTGATTGCTTTGCTTGTGCTTGCAACTGTGATTCATGGGTCTGCCCAAACCTCAACGGTGAATTACACGCTACCAGCGGCTGCATTCGGAGTGGAAGCGGTTGTAAGCAATGTTCCCGGCTATATGCTAACCTTGAATGAGGGCGGTTTTTTTCAGAGCGACCCCAAACTAACTTGCGACGGGCAGTCAAATGGAGTATTTAAGAGTAGGGCAGGGGTTGTTCTTCAACACTACTATGACAAAGACATGCTAACGCAAACGGCCATGGCGTATGCCTCCATGGGCGGGATGAAGGGTATGTTCAAACAGTCCGTCGAGGGAGAATACAACGACCTGGAAACAGATGTGAATGTTTCTCGGATAGGCGGTTTTGTCAAAAAGGGAAAGTTGGTGACAGAGCAGTCAGGAGATTTTCAAATTATGTACTATACCCTTACACACAATTGTATTGAGAATGCAAACCCGACGGCCACCAAAATTGTCTATCATGTGATGCTGCTTACCGATGTGAATTATGTCCTGATTACGAATGAAATTTATTCAGAGAGCATGGAGCAGGCAAAGAAATATGCAGAGGAAACCTTGGCCAAAATAAAAGGGCTTGATTATGGTGCAGTAAAATAGGGTGTGGGAATTTAGGCTTACTATGCTGGTATCTTAATGTTTACTCACGTATTGATTTTAGCCAAGCAATAGCAGAAGCAAGGACAGTTGAGAAATGACGAATGAAAGTGGCGAATAGATCAGCGTATCCAAGCGGCCAAACTGCGTTTCCCTAATTTTCTTGAAGAAACCCACGTAGCGAAAGTCGCCCAAAGCGCGGAGGAAAAAGATCGCGACAACAGCTACTAAGCCATAAAAAGAAACCCAAGAGGGGAGTTCCGTGAGCAGCAATCCAACCTTGTGCAGGGGCAACAAAGCAAACAACAGCAATCCGCCCGCAATGAAAAAGCATTGAAAAGATGTGGGATTTAAAATATTCTTGCCGCTGGGGCTCGTTGGTAAGGTAGAGGCAATGGCCCACTTTCCCCCAAAGCCCCAATACATATGAAGAATTGACAGGATTAGGAATGTGCTGGAAAGAATAAGGGAGAGCATCGTGATCATCGAATGAGGTCGCGTGTTGAAGTCACTTCTCAAACTTAAATTTCTGTCCGCCCACTGATGCTTCGTACATCAGGCCGCCCTTCTGCATGGTAAACACCATCACCCCATCCACATATTTGGCATTGGCGGATGCCCCGGCCGTAACCGCAACGGCTGAAACCTGTGCAGACAGCTCAACGCGGTTTTCCTTGAAGCGGTCCATGTCTTTTTTTGTTTCAAAAAATATCACTTCGCGATAGGCCTGCCCGCCCCATTGCAAGCCGATGCTGATTTGAGTCAGTTTTGCCATTCCCGCCATCTTCCCTCGTTCGTACGCTACACCATTGCCGGCAGCCCCACCGATGCCTATGCCGCCCTTACCCACATTGGGGAAGATGACATGCCCATACGCCTTGCCGAAGGTGCCAGCCATTTTGGGGTCGGCCTTTTGGAATTCGACTTTTGCTTCTTTGGCATCGCTGATGAGCTTGTCACGTTTCAATTTAGACTGCCCGTTTGCTGCAACAGTGATTAGCAACGTAAGTGCAAAAATTTCCAGACTTGATCTAAGAATGAAACGCATGGCTTTCAAGGTTGTGATGGTATTCAAATATACGAAAAGTTAACGGGCGTATGCGTATCTATCTTTTACGGTTGTGCGGTAATCTTACTATCAGGCAAGTTGTACTGCCATAGCTCATGATATTTTCCTTGACGTGCCAGCAGTTCGTTGTGGGTTCCTTCTTCTGCAACTTTCCCATGGTCAAGCACGATGATCTTGTCAGCCTCCCGTATGCTGCTGAGACGGTGCGCAATGACGATGATGGTCTTTCCCCGGGCACGGTACGCGCGAACGACTCCATGGATATATTGTTCCGCTACCGGGTCGAGCGAGGATGTGGCTTCGTCGAGGATGAGGATTTCCGGTTCGCGATACAGGGCACGGGCAATGGCGAGTCGTTGCTTTTGACCGCCGGAGAGGGTGGCCCCATTCTCTCCCAGATACGTGTTGAACCCATGAGGAAGATTTTCTATAAATTCAAGGATTCCGAGTTCGGCGCAAAGATGAATGATGCGTTTCAAGTCAGGTTCATCGTCACCGGGCGCTATGTTTTCTGTAATATTACCGGCAAAGAGGTCAATCTTCTGAGGCACAACGCCGACAAACTTGCGAAGGGAATGGTTCTCAATATGACAGAGTGAATAGCCCCCCACGGTTATCGCACCGGAAAAAGGGTAAAGGTTTTGAAGCAAGGCGACCAATGTTGATTTGCCTGATCCGCTTTCTCCAACAAAGGCGGTTATCTTGCCGGCAGGGATTCGCACCCAAAGGTCGTCGAACACAGCAGGATTCGAACCATAGCTAAAGCTTACGTGTTGAAAAACGACATCTGCATGTAGGGGTGAATCCAGGACAATACCCCGAACGCTCTTCTCGCGCTCAAGGTCCATGATCTCAAACAAACGATCAGCAGCAATAAGGGCATTCTGGATGACTTTGTTCATTCCGATAAGACTGGTGGCCGGCCCGGTGAAGTAGCCAATCAAGGCATAGAAGGATAATAGCCCACCTGGTGTTAGTTCCTGTCGCAGGACATACGTAGAGCCGGCCCAGAAAAGCAGAATCGTGAATAGCCTTGAAAGGAGTTCGGCAGAGGTTGTAGCAAAAATCCCATTTTGACCAGACCGATAAAGTGTAGTAAGCAGGCGGTCAAAGGAAGAAGCTGTCTTGGCATGCGCCGTGCCCTCAA
>JANNAZ010000023.1:0-2520 GCA_031384895.1 Cyclobacteriaceae bacterium
TATCCGTGTCAAACCGCAGGGTTGTCTAAATATAAGAAAATTGATCAGGCCAAGGCAAGGTCGAATGAATTCATCCCATAGATAGGGGTGTCCATCCCGCAAATTAGGTGAATCGGGAACGCACCTTCTCCTCCTGTCAAAAGGGCTACTCCGGAACCCAAAAGTGAACTAGATTCGCACATACTGGTTGACAAACAAAAGCGGTTATGAAAAAAATATTCTGGCTCATCCTTCTCCTATCCTGTACCTCCAACCCGTATCAGGGGTTCAAGATAAAACTGGATACCTATTTTACCCAGTTGATTGCTGAAGGGCAACCCGGCGGAGCGGTTTTGGTAATGAAAGATACTGTCGTCGTTTTTTCAAAAGGATACGGTCTGTCCGATTTAACAACAGAGGAAAAAATTACTTCGATGACCCTTTTCAATACAGGGTCCATTTCAAAAACCTTTGTCTCCAACGGCATTCTGATTTTACAATCACAAGGGAAACTATCCGTTGAAGATAGTCTCTCCATGTATTTTCCCGGATTCAAGAATGTAGCAATAGCTCAAAAAGTAAAGATCAAGCATTTGCTCACGCATACTTCCGGACTTCCCGATAATCGCAATGTAAGTGCTGATTCCGTATTCTACCTTACCGCCAATGATGCCCAGAACTGGTACCCGGTGACTCAAACCGACACGCTCGAGTTTGAGCCTGGCACACGGTACAATTATTCCAATCCAGCGTTCAATGCCCTGGCGCTCATCATCGAAAAAGTGAGCGGACAGAAATGGCAGACATTTGTCGCCGAGAATATCTTCAGGCCCGCAGCCATGGCGACCAGCACGATTACAGATGGACCTCATCCACAATCTGGCGTATCCCATGGCTACACGAAAATTGCTGGAGCATGGAAAGAGGATGATTTTGGAGAAGAGCCAACTTTTTGTGCCGCAGGCAATGGCGGTGTTTGGAGTTCCGTGGAGGAACTTGCCAAGTACGAACTCGCGTTACGCGATGCGACATTCCTGGACATGGCTTCCATTGACAGCTCTGCCACAATCAAAACGTTTCCGCAATGGAGCAGCGACAAGGCACCGTTCATCGGTTGGTCATGGTTTATCGATAAGACATCGGACGGTCACAAAGTTATTTCGCATACCGGGCACCAGGGGGGATTTGCCGCATACTATATTTCAATCCCCGCAAAGAAGGTGTTCGCCGTCGCCCTGTTCAATGCTCCTTACGATGTATATGGGTTTCGGGAAACGGTCATTTCACTTTTGCAGCAGAATGGATGGCTGGAACCCCGCTAGCCGTGGAATTACAGCGCGATTAATTCAATATATTTTCTATTTTTAGGCTTACCCGGACCTAACCCGCAAGACGAATGAGCTTATTTATCAAGAAATCACTGGACCAATTAATGATCCAGTCTACCGATTCCAAGGGCCTGAAGCGCACACTGGGTCCGGCCAATTTGATTCTCCTCGGCATCGGTGCCATTATCGGCGCAGGTCTTTTTGTTCGAACGGCCTGGGCCGCAAGCGAAGCTGCGGGACCTGCGGTAACATTATCGTTCGTCGTAGCAGCTGTCGGCTGTGGGTTTGCCGGATTGTGTTACGCGGAATTTGCATCCATGATCCCGATTGCTGGGAGCGCATATACGTATGCATATGCCACCCTAGGCGAATTTTTGGCTTGGGTAATTGGGTGGGCGTTGATCCTGGAGTATGCCCTGGCCTCCGCTACAGTTTCCATCGCATGGAGTGAATACCTGAATAATCTCTTAGGTGGGGCCATCCCCTACGCACTTTGTCATTCTCCACTCGAGACATCTATCGATGGCGTTTCCGGAATAATCAACCTGCCTGCCGTCGGTATTCTTGTGATTCTTACTTTGCTACTGATTAAGGGCACTCAAGAGTCTGCCTTTGTGAATGGCATCATCGTAGTGCTGAAAGTCACGATTGTAATTGTATTCATTTTGGTGGGATGGCAGTTTATCAACCCGGCCAACCACACACCTTACTTTATTCCGGAGGGAACTCCCGGTCACGAATCATTTCGACAGTGGGGATTCGGCGGCGTACTTGGTGGCGCTGCTATCGTATTTTTTGCGTTCATAGGATTCGATGCTGTTTCTACAGCTGCCCAGGAAGCTAAGAATCCAAAACGCGATATGCCGATTGGAATATTGGGCTCTCTGGTCTTCTGCACAATTCTTTATGTTCTGTTCAGCTACGTGCTGACGGGTGTAGCACCGTGGACGGATTTTGCTGTTGCCGGGAAAGAGGCCTCCGTCGCTTACGCTATTCAAAATTACATGCCGGGATATGGTTGGCTTGCAAGCTTGATATCCATCGCTATCCTCGCCGGTTTCTCTTCAGTCATCCTCGTGATGTTACTCGGACAAAGTCGCGTTTTTTACTCCATGGCTAACGACGGCTTGCTGCCCAAGATCTTCTCCGAACTTCATCCGAAATTCCGGACGCCCTATAAGTCGAACATGGTGCTCTTTATCTTCGTTGGCGC
>JANNAZ010000049.1:0-12167 GCA_031384895.1 Cyclobacteriaceae bacterium
CCCAGCTAAAGCCTTTTCAGCACCATCGCCGTCATCGGATCCAACCATACCTTACTTACTTCCAGCGTCTTATTTGTAAGCAGGTCGACATAGTTTCCCTTGCGCGGAATCGTTATGGACTGACGTGTGGACTCCATATTGAACACCACAATAATTTCATTTTTGTCGTCCGATCGTGTGTAGACAAGTTTCTTGCCCTCGGTTATTAGGAATTCCAGCTTTCCAGTAACCAGGGTTGACTGGCCTCTGCGCATTTGAATCAATTTCTGATACCACTGAAAATGCTCGATGTTGAAACCAACCGGATCGGTATCAGTTCCAGGCTGGCGGTTGTGGCGCGACTCCGGTTCAAAGGTCATGCCCTTCCACCACAACGGCTTGCGGCAATTGGGATCGTCAGCTCCCCACATGCCCATCTCCTCACCGTTCCATATTTGGGGCGCCCCGACGCCGGTGAATAAACTGACCAGATACATGCGCACACGCTGATATGTTTCCAGATCGGGCTTCCCGGACTTGTAGGTCGGATCATCGTGTGGCGATGCCTTGAACTTATACTTATTGGGATTATAAAAATCAGTTAGCACGCGCGGTGCAACGTGCGAAGCAGATGTATTCATCATGGCTTGTTGCGTCGCTGGCGTCAGGCGATTGAGTTGATGGGTGATGCTGTCGCGAAAAGCTTTTGCATTGATATCAAAGTTTGTCTTGGCGAAAAAATAGCGCGAAGGCCGGTAGAGCTGGTAAAACATGATGGCGTCAAAAATATCTCCTTTCACATAAGGAACCGGGTTCATCAGCTTGTCCGGATAGGTCTGCCACCAGATCTCACCCACGAGATAGGCCTCAGGCTGGATATTGCGGACGAATTTTCTAAAATCGCGCCAGAAGCCCAAACCAATCTGATCAGCAACATCCAGGCGGAATCCATCAATTCCTTTGGCCACATTGTCATCCGGCGAGAGCCATCTTTGCGTAACATCATGAATATGTTTTTTTACCGCAGGCTCCATGTCACCTTCATACGGATGCCCTGAACGTCTGTGGCCTTTAACGTTTACTTTTTTGAATTCCGGCAACGAAGCGGTCCCCGCCCAACCGGTGTAGGCAAACTCATTCTGGGGTGATGCCGGGTTGTCAAGTGATTTGATCTCATACCAGTCTTTGTATTTGGACTTCTGTTGATTCTTGAGAATATCTTCCCACGCCCAGAAACGTGTTCCCGTATGGTTCCAGGAATAGTCCATGATAATCTTCATGCCTCGCTTGTGAACTTCCTGCACGAGTTTAAGAAAAAGCTTGTCAGCCGCTGTCCACTTCCAGGTTGCCGGATCCTCCGGGTTCTCAGCAGCCATCATCTTCCGGTCACCTTTCGGGTCAGGACCGAAATTGGCATCAACATGATGGTAAGTGGTGGCATCGTACTTGTGCAGCGATGCTGCGTGGTTAATGGGATTTAGAAATAGCGCCGTGATTCCAAGTTCCTGCAGATAGTCTAGTTTGATGAGTACTCCCTGCAAGTCGCCACCGTAGCGACGGTATTGAAGACCATCAGTAAAAGAAAGATTCGCCTTAGATGCCCATGCTTCCTGCTCATACCAGTTCTTATTCCACGAAGTTACCGACCATTGGTCAGGAGCAACCAAATGAATTGCTGGAATACTGATGTCTTCGGATGAAGGGTCATTATTCTTGTCACCGTTATTGAAGCGCTCGACAAAGATCTGATACCAGATAACCTCCTTTGCCCATGCGGGTGGCTGATCCGGGAGATTCTGCTGCGCGATTGAGAGTGAGCTAGCAAACCAGAGCGTAGTGAATAGGGCTATTCGGTTCACGTTGTTGGTCATTAGTTGATCGTTGTGCGAATGGAGAAGATCTCAATCTATTGTCTCACGAGAATCAACACCCCACGGGCACCAAGCGTGAGCTAAGTTAAACTTTCCAGTCTATTCCCGGAAATCACATCCTGGGCTTTTTGACGCCTGAACCGGATAACCAGTAAAGCAAAAAAAACAGCTTCAATTCCGAAGTGATTTTTTTTATTCCTTTTTTACCTTTCGCCGGATTGGCCGCTTGGCAACATCCGGGCGTTGAATACGTAAAAGCTACCATATTCCATTATCTTGCCTTGCCCATCCACCCCAAACTCATGGATTCCAACTGGCGATCGCCGCTGATGACCCGCTTAATGTTTTTTGGCGGCACGGTGTTTCTCTTTGCATTCCTGCTGGCCCGGGATACTTCATCTTACGTGCTTGGAGCCTTGATCATCGCCGTTGTAGTCCAGCTGGTGCGCCTTAGGCATCTGCTGCACGAACTCCCCGGTGGTCAAGAGTCTGATTCCTCCAACGTATCCGATCTCTCTTCCATCCATTTCGATGAACCCAGTCAGTCCTTCAAGACTAATTCCAACGATACACTAGTTTATCAGCATTGCAAGAAGCTGAATGAGGCACTTACTGCATCCAAACAGACAAGGCGAGAGCGCGATTCGGATTACCAATTTTTCAGAAACATAGTACAACACGTAGGGATCGGATTGCTTACGTTCAAGCAAGACGGCGCCGTACAGATTATCAACAGCGCGGCACGAAAACTATTGCGCGTCGGCCAGATTCAAAACATCAGTCAACTGAATGACAATAGTCCCACACTTGTTGAGGCATTTCAAAAACTTAAAACAGGAGGCCGTGAATTGATCCACCTCAAAATCGGCGATGATGCCGTGCAACTGTCCGTATTCGCCATCGAACTCACGCTCCGTGGCGAAGAAATCAAGTTGATCTCCATGAGTAACATCCAGAGCGAACTGGAAGAAAAGGAAATGGAAGCCTGGCAAAACCTTGTGCGCGTGCTCACACATGAGATCATGAACTCAGTAACACCGATTTCCTCTTTGGCGGTAACGGTAGAAGAAGAACTAAAAAAACAACTTGGGGCACCTGTCCCGAAAATAGACAAAGAGGAATTGGAGGACATGTACCTCTCGCTGCAAACCATCAGCCGCCGGAGCGAAGGACTAATCCGGTTTGTCAAAGAGTTTCGCAGCCTCACCCAGGTGCCGCAGCCGCGCCTCAGTGAGATCGCACTTCAACCCTTGTTAGAGGAAATGGCCCTGCTCCACAAGAAAGAGCTCAGTGACCGGGGGATAATTCTCACGACAAGAACCGAGCCGCCTCAACTCACTGCGCTTGCAGACAAGAACATGATTGAACAAGTATTGATCAACCTGATCAAGAATGCCATGCAGGCTTTTGACGAGCAAACGGACAAGCGCATTGAGCTTACGGCATATACGAGTGACAAAGGCCGACCTGTAATTGCAGTGCGGGACAACGGCCCGGGCATTGATCCGGAAGCGTTGGAAAAGATTTTCATACCGTTCTTCTCCACTAAGAAGTCCGGCTCCGGTATTGGCTTAAGCCTATCCCGGCAGATCATGCGTGTGCATGAAGGGCGAATTACAGCTAAGTCAATCGTTGCTGAAGGGTCCGAGTTCATGCTTAAGTTTTAGCCTTTTTTCCTACATTTGAGGCCATGCAGACTATCCAGAAGAAAATCACATTGATACTGACCGATAAGATTGGAATATCTGAATCCGAGATCACCCCAGACGCCAGCTTTGTTAAAGATTTGGGCATCGATTCCCTCGATTATGCTGAATTGGTCATGGAATTTGAGCAGACATTCGATATCAAGATCCCGGATGACGATGCCGACAAACTGCAGACCATCGGACAGGCCGTAGCCTACATCAAAGATAAGCTGGAGAAAACTCCCAAATAACCCGTTTGACATCTCACATCGCACACCCGTGATGGGCGGAGAAATAAGGCCCGACTTTTATCTTTGAGTAGAAATCGCATGGCGGAAAGGGTATTTTTCATCGTCAACAAGTATTCTGGCAAGGGGTTTCAAGCGACCGTTGAAGGCGAGATCATAGATGCCTGTGCCGCTGCCAATGTCGAAGGCACAATTGAATACACCAAACACCGGGGCCATGCTGTTGAACTTGCTGCTCATGCAGTATCCCAGGGTTTCCCGCGCGTCTTTGCCATGGGTGGTGACGGGACGGTGAACGAGGTAGCGCGAAGTCTTGTAAATACATCTGTCGCACTCGGAATCATTCCATCTGGCTCGGGCAACGGACTAGCCAGGCACTTGAAAATTCCTCTGGTTCCACACCTTGCCTTGAAGTTGGTTCATCAAGGTGAGGTCATGCTTATCGATACACTTCGCATCAATGGTGGGCTATCCGTAAATGTCTCTGGCTTCGGATTTGACGGGCACGTGGCAAGTCAATTTGGAAAAGATGGAACGCGTGGCTTGATCGGATATACCAAACTTGTGCTGCGAGAGTTTCTAAGTTATAAGGAATTTGACATCCGTGCGGATGCAGACGGACAGGTTTCAACACATCGTGCGTTCATGGTGGCGCTGGCAAACGCTTCCCAATTTGGAAACAACGCCCTTGTTGCCCCGGATGCATCGGTGAGCGATGGGGTGATGGATGTATGCTTCATCCGGCGGATATCAATCACCGAGGCCATCCCCTTTCTCACCAAGCTATTCAGGGGAAACATAGAAAAGTCCAGGTTTGCGACACTGGTTAAAGCAAAACATTTTCACGCTGAACTTTCAACCGAGCAGCCAATCCATTTGGATGGAGAACCGGGGAAGCCTTCTAAGACATTTGACGTGCAGATTCATCCGGCATCGTTGCGGGTCATCGTGCCCGGTGGCGCGCAACGCTAAGAAAGCTATTACGCAGAGTAACACAGAGAAAATCACAGAGGTTCACAAAGAAATACACATAGATCCGCGATAACTCCACTTCAATACGCTATCGCCAAGTAAAGCAATCAGTGCATTCCTCCGTGCTCCTCTGTGGTACCTCCGTGTATCTCTGTGTAATAGCCTTTAATGGCCGCAAGCGGCATAAGTTACACGGAGAAGCACGGAGGCTTCACGGAGAGCACGGAGAAATGCAAAAAGAAGTGTACAGCAAACATTCAAGAGCAAAGCATTCCCTCCGTGTTCTCTGTGACAACTCTGCGTATCTCCGTGAAATAATTTAAGACTTTTGAACGATCAAGCAATAACCAACCAGTGTCTGTATATTTGACAATACACTGATGTCATAGCATCAGGTTGCTGATCCAACGTCGCTCAAAAAGAATAATGTTCCACTCTCTTGCAGCCACCTTCATCACCCTCTTCACAGTGGCTTCGGTGTTATGGCTGGGCCAGCAAAAAACACGCTGGATACAAAATATTCTTAATTGGTTTCCAGCCATTCTGTTTGCGTATCTCATCCCGGCGGTCATCACCCATACCGCTTCAATTGATCTATCTAAAGTATATCTGCATAGCCTTTCACGGAACTGGATTATCCCGCTGACCATCATAACCGTTATGAGCGCGCTGTCCCTCGCCCAGCTCAAGCACGTTGGCGCAAAACCCATTGCCCTCTTTGTGCTCGGCTCCTTTGTGATTGCAACACTCCCACCCCTACTCGTGATGGGTGCATCAAAACTTTCTCCGGAAGCCCACTCCCTATTGATTGATCAGGAATACTGGCGAGGCCTGGTTCCTATCGTGGGAAGCTGGATTGGCGGAAGCACCAGTCAGTTGGTGTTGCGTGAACTTGCTGAATGCCCCGAGCCATTGTTCCTATCTGTTCTTGTATTGGATAATATTCTGGTCAACATCTGGACGATCCTGATGTTCCAGGCGATCAAGCGAAGTGAGTCATTGAATAATTTTCTAGGAATTCAGAGTGAAATGCCGAAACCGATGCCGGAAGCTTCCCTACTTGGAAGTCGCACTTTAGCTTCGGCCCTCATCACCAGCATACTAATTCTTACCGCACTGCTTTTGATCAATTGGATCACGGATGATTTTCTTATGCGGGTCATCCTTCTTTCCACTATCGGTTTGCTCCTGGGCAACCTTGTGCCCCGGTGGAATCACGCCTTCGTACTCAAAGTTGGAGGCGTACTCATTCTCATCATCATGGCCATCCTTGGCCTGCGATTGGACTTTGCCGGACTCTCACTACCGCTATCTTTTGTCTGGGTCTGCGTGGCGTGGATTATTTTGCACTACATGATCATGGTACTCATCGCCAAGCTTCTCAACATGCACATGGCCTGGGTGCCCATCGCCAGCATGGCCAACCTGGGCGGGATTTCCACAGCCCCGGCGGTAACCGCGGCATATAATAAAGACTGGATGCCACATGCGATTCTGCTGGCGATCCTCAGTATGGTAACAGGAAATTTCTGGGGGATGTTTACGATCTATTTGTTTAATCTATAAAAGGGCTACTTGGGCAACGGCACGCACAAGGTTACATCCGGCATTAACTTGCCCAGAATAATCCGATTCCGCTGCGGCGTATTCCTGTTGGCCGCAACCGGATTGCTGTCAAAGAAACCAAATGGGGTCAAGGAAAAACCGATCTGGTGAACATTCATGACAGGCCAATCCTCGGGGCGGACGATGTGGGTGATGCCCATGTTATACCAAAGGACAACATCTTTGCCTACCAAGTCTTCGTTATTGTTCCAGCTGGGTAATCCATCCGTGATGCCGCGGGAGTTGGGATAATCTCCAGCAGGAAATATTTCCTTCTCATGGAACGCCGTTGTGTACACGTGGTGCTCCAGAAAGTCCGCAACTTTACGTGCCGCGGAACCAGCGGCGGCGAGCGGTGATGCGTTGTGTCCCGGCATGAGCACATAACTCTTTTGTTGCCCCAATCCATTCACGGAGTTTGCATTGGCCACCATCCAATGGCGGTTGGAAGCGGGGTTGACATTCCGCTGGCCTTCCGATTCGTTCTTGATCAACGACATCTGCTTAACAAAGGCATTGTTCCAGGGATTTCCTTTGCCTGGAGGGATAGCGACAGTATTCATCTCTTCAAGGATGTTTTCAGTACCGTCAACATCCATGTCAAGCCGGAAGGAAAAGAAGTGCTGGTGATTTACGGCTTCGATATGCGGTGCTACCAGTGTACCATAGTAAACACCGTTGTACGTCTCATCGGCGCCGCCAGGCAAATCGGTGGTGCGGTTCACTCCTTTGATGCCTACGATCCCAGTCAACTCAATTTTCACATCGATGGATCCATCTTCCCGAAAGACCCATTTAAACCCGTAGTCGTAGTTACCAATCCGTGTAAAGTATTTTGCTACCAGGTTGCGTGCTTCCTGTGAAAACTTTCCATGTCGCGTAACCGGACCGGGATATTCTTCGAACAACGCAATCACACTATCCATATGCACGGGTTTGCCTTTCTCGCTATGAAAATACCCGGGTAGAAAAATGGAATTCGCTGGAACATCGGCCCCCGCTTTCATTTTATTGCTCCAGTTAGGGCCAAGCTGCGAGAGCATACGCTCTGATTGGCCCATACGGTAGGCACCGCCGTCGAAATAGTTCCACGAGGCAAGTCCAAGATCTGTAGATCCATACGGGACAAACATCTCGGCCACTGAGGCTCTGTGCATGATGGGCCGCATCACGCCCCGGTCATTGTACTTCACATCATAAATTACAAGGCCTTCCCGATTGTGCATGCCTACGCGGAACGACCAAACATTTCCTGTCACCTGGAATCCCTGAACGGTGAACGAAGGGCCTTCCGGTTGGGTGATGAGTAACGGTTTATTTTTGGGAAGCAGCAATTTTGCAGAATCTGAATTGAAGTACCCGACATCCTGTGGTTTGTAAAATCCTTTTCCGCCATCGTCAAGCACCTTCAGAACTTTTCCAGCCGTGAGGTCCACATAGGCAACCAGTCCGTCGATTGGGAGATCTCTGTACTTCCTATTCTTGTGTTGCGGAACGCAGATCAGTTCACGATGGTCTGGAGGAGCCACTCCCATCTCGCCGGCAAAGACCCAGGTATTGACCGAAATGGAATCAGCAGCGAGTCCTCGCTTTGCCAAACCCGCCAGCCATTGTTCATCCTTCATTACGATAGCAGCTGCGACGGCGTCCTGCGAAAATAGCCCTGGCGTAACTCCAGGAATTTGTTCAAAAGAAATCGTCTTCTTTGTATTCAGGTCAAGAACGGCTTCGAAGGTTCTGTTGTTGGCCCGGTCGTACACGGAGGCAAATGCTTCTCGTCGGAAATTCATTCCAGGTGCAAATTCCTTTATCTCATTTTTGGGCGGTTCCTTCAGGTTGATCAAGTAGAACCGGTAGCTGGTATCAATCTTTCCTTCTGCCAGTAATATTTGGCTTACGAGCCTGATTTCATTGGTGTCCAGGGGATTTAAGGGATGGGGAAACTCTTCTGGCAAGGAATTCAAAGCCACTTTGGCCGATGGGGTCTGTTTTGAGCAGTTTATCACTACTACACCGAGCAGAAGCAGCAGAATGAAAGAGATGAAGCGTGGTTGAGTTAACATGAGTAAGTGTGTTTGGTCAAATAATACTTTAAGTTAATTAAAAAATTAACCGCGATTAAAACACGCGTCGGGCAGTGATTTAGCTAAAGGTTCTGAGTTTATCTTTGAATCAGGTAACGGTAACCGGGTTCAGAGTGCAAATGGGGACCTCCCGGTGCATGGCCCCGTCAATTTAAGTATCTTTGATCCGGGAAGCTAAGGGTAGAGTTTCAATGGTTGTCAAGCACATGAAAATCCGCTCCATCATCGTTCCAGTTTGTTTGCTGTTTCTTACGCTGGCAGTGAGATGCAAATCGGATGACCCAGCCGCCAAAATCCCAATAGATATTTGCTTACCGACTGTGATTTTCGCTCCCCAATTCTTAACTGAACTATATTTTAACCAGGAAAACAAAATCTATCGGTTTAAGTGGCAGCAGCAGCCCTATATCTATGCCACAGACTTCGTCTATGACAGCAAAGGTGAGCGCATCATGTCCGCATACTTTATGAGAGCAGCAGGTTTGTTCAGTGGATTTGCAAGTATTGCATCCACCGGAGTTTATACCTACGACAACAACGGCAATCTGACAGTCACGGATAGTACTGTAATGGGAACCACTTATCGCATCACCTATCAATACAATTCAACTAATCAATTGATTACCTCTTCACAGTTCTACTACAGCAACGGAACAGAATACTTACAGCGTACCACAACGTACGGATATCCAAATGACTCTACCCGAAATCCCGCGCTCATCAACGACACGTCAGGCGCAAGCGGCGCTTACACGTACGATGACAAGCCCAATCCTGCCAGACTCATGGGATTTCCCTCCATACTGCCTGATAACAACGTAACCAAACTGACCTATAGTCAGGGGGCATCCACCACCATTTCGTCCTATCGTTATCAGTATAACGAAAAGGGGTATCCGATCTTGAAAATTTCAGGCACGGATACAACACACTGGACATATGACTGCAAGACAGTTTATCAATAGCTGTTACGCAGAGTAGCACAGAGAAATTCGCAGAGGTTCACAGAGGAGTTAAAAGTGAAAAACGAAAAGTGAAAAATAGGGTAACTCCTCACTTTTTACTATTCACTTTTAGTTTTTAACTCTATACTCCACTTGCCAAGGAGTTAGTATCTTTGGCGATGCCCTCCCTGCTCCCCGGATACGAATATGATATCTTCATCAGCTATCGCCACAACGATAACCGCTCTGGGTGGGTAACCGAGTTTGTCAAAGCTTTACAAGAAGAGCTGGCCGCCACAATCAAAGACCCGGTCTCCGTCTACTTCGACACCAACCCCCACGACGGCCTGCTTGAAACCCACAACGTGGACAAAAGCCTGGAAGGAAAGCTCAAGTGCCTCATTTTCATTCCCATTATCTCCCAAACCTATTGCGACCCAAAGAGCTTCGCCTGGCAGTATGAGTTCTGTGCATACAATAAACTGGCAAAGGAAGATCAGTTTGGTAAAGACATCAAACTTGGCAGCGGAAATGTAGCGAGCAGGATCCTCCCGGTGAAGATTCATGAAGTGGATGAAGAAGACAAGTCCCTGCTCGAGCATGAACTGGGCGGAGTGCTGCGTGCTATTGATTTTACCTTCAAGTCCGCCGGGGTCAACCGGCCATTGACTGCCGCTGATCGTCGGGAGGACAATATCAGTCGAACATTCTACCGCGACCAGGTAAACAAGGTGGCCAATGGGGTCAAGGAAATTGTGACAGCGTTGAAAGCGAATGGCACAGCGCCGAGAGTCGGGCAAACGGTACAGCCGCAAGAACCAACACATAACGGAAAAAGGAATCTGGCTATCGCCGCCGTAGCCGTGCTTCTATTGGCAGTTGCTGGCTATTTCCTTTATCCAAAACTTCTGCCCGCTGGCGACTCAGAACCGATCGACCGGTCCATTGCGGTCTTGCCATTCGAAAATATGAGCGGGGACCCGGAACAAGAATACTTCAGCGACGGCATCACCGAAGAAATACTTAATGCGCTTGCCCAACTGGAAGGATTAAAGGTGGCAGGCCGGACGTCCAGTTTCCAGTACAAAGGAAAACATCCTGACCTGAAAGAGGTGGGAGAAAAGCTTTCCGTGTCCACGATCCTGGAAGGAAGTGTCAGAAAGCAAGGCGACCAATTGCGTATCACTGTACAACTTATCACGACTAAAGATGGCTATCACTTATGGTCTCAACGTTTTGATAGAAAAGTAACAGACATTTTTGCCATTCAGGACGAAATTGCCCAGGCCGTAAGTTCCAAATTGAAAATAACGTTCTTGGATCAGCCAACTCCCGGGCGGGCATTGAGTGAACACAGTCAGCAAGCCTATGATCTCTATCTAAAAGGTCGCTTCTTCATTAACAAACGGGGAGCAGGATTGGCGACAGGGTTGAATTACCTCATGCAATCACTGGCGCTGGATTCTACCTTTGCGCAGACTTACGCGGCCATATCCCTTAGTCATGCCCTGCTTAGCTTTTACTATTTGACGCCGTCGCGCGAAGGGATTGAAGAATCCAAAAAGTATGCAATGAAGGCAATCCAACTGGACCCAAATTTGTCTGAGACCTACGCAGTCCTCGGGTTTGTCGCTTTGAATATGGAAAGGGATTGGGATCAGAGTGCTCAATATCTGCAAAGAGCCCTGGCGCTGAATCCAAACAATGTGATGGCACTTACTCAGTATGGCAACTACCGGCTCTATGTTAAAGGTGATGCTGCTGGTTCAGAAAGGGCTGAACTGAAAGCAATAGAAATTGATCCCTTTTTCTTTGCTCCTTATACCGCAATGGGCGGCACCGAGTCATTTAAGGTTAGGCACGAGAAAGCCCTTGAATGGTACCGAAAGTCCATTGAGGTAAACTTCAATTCACCTCTTCCATTCACTGGCATAGCAGTTGTACTGATGACCACCGGAAAACCAGAAGAGGCGATCAAGATTCTGGAAAACAATATGTCGGTAACCGGCAGAACAACGTATATGCTTTCCTATTTATGCCAGGCATATGCGGCAGCAGGCCGGACAACCGATGCAAAAAGGATCTATGATGAGGTTCACGGGGTGGCGAGCAACAGCTATGTAGCCCCTATTACGCTGGCCCGGGTTGCTGTAGCAACACTAAACCTCGATGAAGCCTTTCAATGGTATGACAAGGCCTTCGAGGAAAAGAATCAGGGTTTCCAATACTGGAAACATAGGACAAATGCAGAAAATAACCTGAATATCTCTTCATCATTTGTCAAGGATCCCCGCTACAAACACTTGATGGATAAACTGGCTTTCCCGGAATAGAACCGAGGCCAGCATTTCTCCGTGAGACCTCCGTGCTTTTCCGCGTAATAGCTGTTCCACGGAGACACACGGAGGCTGCACAGAGATTCACGGAGAGTGCAAATATGAATTAGTATCTTTGGAAACTAGCATACACACAGCATTCATGAGATACCTTCTTTCAGTTTCCTTGGTCGCACTCGCTCCTCTATTCTCAGCAGCTCAACCCATCACAAAAGACGACTACGCCCGGGCCGTGAGCTTCACGTGGGAAAATGTGAACAACAAGAAAGCTTATAACCTATCCCTCATTCCCAACTGGCATGCCGACAGCACCGGATTCTGGTTTACATACTATGACAGAGGTGAGAAAAAGTATGAGAACCTCACCCTAAAACCAATTCAACGGAAGCCGCTATTTGATCACGCTAAGCTGGCGTCAAAACTCAGCGAGGCACTAAACG
>JANNAZ010000066.1:0-5685 GCA_031384895.1 Cyclobacteriaceae bacterium
TAGTGGACATTTATGATAATGCCACTAATCAATGGAGTACAACTTCGCTTTCCGTTGCTCGATGGCATCTGGTTTCCGCAGCGGCTGGCTCGAAGATCTTATTTGCCGGGGGGTTAGAACTTCAGCCTTCTCTGCTTATATATTCAAATGCTGTTGACATCTACAATTTAACTCCGGCGGTAACATCGTTTTCGCCTCCATCCGGCTCGATGGGAACGCTTGTTACCATCAACGGCAGTAATTTTGACCCTTCGCCTGTAAACAACATCGTTTACTTTGGTGCGACAAGAGCAACAGTAACTTCTTCCTCGTCCAATCAAATCACGGTCACTGTTCCGGCAGGTGCCACTTTTCAGCCAATTACAGTAACCGTTAATGGACTAACTGCCTACTCAAGCCATCCCTTTGTTCTCACATTTCCTGGTGGAGGTGTAATCGAGGTAAATTCATTAGCACCCAAAGTAGGGTTCCCTACGGGCAACAATTCGTACGATGTGGCCATGGGCGATATTGACGGTGACGGAAAACCGGACTTAATAGTTCCTAGCGCTGATGACAATACAGTCTCTGTCTTCAGGAACACAAGTACTGCTGGTTCCATCACGGGAAGTTCCTTTGCTTCCAGGGTAAATTTCACCGTTGGGACTACTCCAAACTTTGTGACCGTTGGAGATGTTGATGGTGATGGCAAACTTGACCTTGTCACTTCAAACTTTGGGACCAATACGATATCAATCATCAGGAACACCAGTGCACCCGGTTCGATAACTGCCAGCTCTTTTGATTCAAAAGTAGATTTCGCAACTGGGGCCGCACCATATAGTGGTTGTATTGGAGATATTGATGGAGACGGAAGACCCGACCTGGTTGTTCCAAACAATCACGATCAAACCGTTTCGGTCTTCAGAAATACGAGTTCCGCTGGTACTATTAATACCAGCTCCTTTGCACCAAAAGTCGATTTCACTGCGGGTACAAATCCTTATATCATGGCCATTAGCGACATTGATGGTGACGGGAAGCCAGATCTGGTCACTACAAATTATTATAGCAATGTAGTTTCCATCTTTAGGAACACCAGCACTCCTGGTTCGATTACCAGTGCCTCCTTTGCCACAAAGGTGGATTTCGCAACTGGGGCCAATCCCACCGGATTATCCATTGGGGACCTTGATGGCGATGGTAAACCGGATTTGGTTGTATCGAACGTCAGCAACGCTTCGGTTTCCGTCTTCAGGAACACAAGTACTTCTGCTTCCATTACGGCTAGCTCCTTTGCCACCAAGGTAGATTTTGCAACTGGGAGCTACCCTTGGCGTGTCAGCATTGGGGACATTGATGGTGACGCGAAGCCTGATGTGGTTGTTGTAAAAGAAAATGGAACGGTTGGCGTTTTTAAGAACACAAGCACCCTAGGTTCTATCACCACCGGCTCCTTTGCTGCTCAAGTGAATTTCGCTGCGGGATCTAGCACATTCCAACCAGCAATTGGAGATCTCGACGGAGATGGCAAGCCTGATTTGGCGGTTCAAGACAATGGCAGTAATACGGTCTCCATTTTGAAGAATGTGATTGGCCCAGCACCTTTGATCACTGCGTTCACACCAGCTAGTGGCGTTGCGGGCACCTTAGTTACCATCACAGGAACGGGCTTTAGCACTACTCCAGTAAATAACCTGGTCTATTTCAATGGCGTTCAAGCCGACGTGATTTCATCAACTGGATCAACCATTAGTGCAACGGTCCCGGCACTTGCAACATCTGGACAAATCTCTGTTACGGTGGGGGGAATTACCGGAACTAGCGTTCTTAGTTTCACGGTGCTTCCAGCCATTACCAACTTCAGCCCAACGAGCGGAGCAGTAGGTGCTACCGTGACTATCACTGGTACCAGTTTTGATCCGATACCAGCGAATAATACTGTGAAGTTCAATGGAACTACTGCGGTGGTAACCGCCAGCACAGCTATATCCATAACAGTCACTGTTCCTTCAGGAGCAACTTCCGGAGCCATCACAGTTACCGTCGCGGGTCAGACCGCTACGAGTTCAACGAACTTCACGGTACTTCCAGCCATTACCAACTTCAGCCCAACGAGCGGGCCGATTGGGACAACGGTGACGATAACAGGCACAAGCTTTGACCCAACGCCGGCCAATAATACCGTTAATTTCAATGGCACGATAGCCACCGTGACGGCCAGTACAGCGAGCTCCATCACCGTCACCGTCCCCGCGGGAGCAACAACAGGTACTATTACGGTCACTGTAGGTGGACAAACGGCGACGAGCTCAGGAACTTTTACGGTTCTTCCAGCCATCATCAGTTTTACACCCTCCAGTGGTCTCATCGGCGCACTCGTGACCATCACTGGTACCAGTTTTGATCCGATACCAGCGAATAATACTGTGAAGTTCAACGGAACTACTGCGGTGGTAACGGCGAGTTCATCAACATCCATTACCACATCGGTGCCTGTTGGGGCATCCACCGGCGCAATTACTGTGACGGTCAACGGGCAGACAGCCACCAGCGCGACGAACTTCACGGTGATCACTCCCGTGATTATTCAAATAACCAGTGAGTCGTTTCCCGCCACGTACGATCGGGGTGGGTCGTTGACGTTGAGCATCACCCTCAATGACAACACCAACGTCACGGCCGTTACCCTCAAGTATAAAGGTATCACCGAACCAGGCACCGCGACCAAGAGTGTTGCCGTAACCCCGGACGGGACGAAGTATGAAAAGGTCCTGCCTGCCACGGAGCTGACCGACATGATTGGCGTCCGTTTTCATTTTGAAGTGACGGTCAACGGCCAAGGTGTGCTGCAGAGTACCACGGGTAAGAGCCGGCTTCACTATCCTGCGGCGTCCGGGGAACAGGTTATCCCCGGCATGGTCTTCGGCAACCAGGTGAAGGACTACCAGATCATCGCCATGCCGCTGGAGCTCACGAACAAGAATGGTAATTCTGTGTTCGCCGCGCTCGGTAACCCCAATAAAGCGCAATGGAGGCTCTTTGATTATCAGGGTGCAGACTATATAGAGTACCCTGGGGCGTTTAGCACCATCAATCCGGGCAAAGGTTATTGGCTCATTGTAAAAAACCCCGCGACGATCAACCCGGGTGAGGGCATTACGGTGGCCGCGGATGAGACGAGCCCTTATACGATCAACCTCAACACGGGCTGGAACCTCATCGGTAACCCCTACAACTTCCGCATTGCCTGGTCGGAAGTACTGGCGGCTAATGGAAATCCCGCCACTGTGAGCACATTGAAGACGTTCAGCAATGGCAACCTTGCCGTTTCTAACCTGCTCGATCGTTACCGCGGTGGCTTCGTTTTTGCCGATGCGCCTTTCGCACTGCAGATTCCTGTGCTACGAAACACAACGTTGGGTGGCCGCAAGATGGAAGAGGGCCCGATAGCCAATGCACTGGATCAACCCCACTGGGAGGTAAACCTGACATTGCGTTCGGGTGAGATTAGCAATCACCTCAGTGGCATCGGCATGCATCCTGCTGCGCGAGTGGAAGGGAAGGATTCCTTTGATGAAGTCAGCCTCCCGCTGCCAAGAGGTCTCGGCTTGTTTGGGATGTCGGTTCCTCACCCGGAAGTCTATACCGGATTCAGCAAGGATGTGGTACCCACGCAGCAGGGCTTCACCTGGAACTTCGACGTAGAGCGACCCGATGCCGGGGATTTGATCGTATCCTGGAACAACGACTACTTTGGCGACAATGCCCAACAACTCATGTTGTTCAATCCCTCTACCCAGGAACTGACGGATATGCGGAAGTCGACATCGGTTGCGCTTACCCCTGGTACCACACACCTGCGCATCGTGTATGGCAGTGAACAATACGTACAACACACCTTAGATAAGGAGCTACCATGGCTGGGCAATGCCTATCCGAATCCAGCGCAATATGAAGTGACGATTCCGTTCCGCGTACCTGAAAGCTATGACGGTATGCCCGTGAGCATCCAGATTTACAACAGCCAGGGTATGGAGGTTGGCGTACCGGTCGACCGGCCGATGGACAAGGGGAGCTATGAGGTGAAGTGGGAAGCGCGAGGGGCAAGCGGGTTGTATATCGTACGCATGCGGATTGGGCAGGAGGAGACGAAGGCGATGAAGGTGGTTTTTAAATGAGTCTTCTTCGGTTGTGGCCGGCTATATTCCACCCATCTTTCAATCAGAAGTACTTCAAATCCTTAGAAAGTCCCTAGACTCAAAAATTCAAGAATCTTATACTTTCAAACAGTCCTTAGAATAAACCGCAAAACACATAACCAAATCAGGGACTGCACCTGCATCCATTCGGAAGGTCAGTTTGGAGGCATACTCCACGCATCTAAATCAACTGATTTGAAGGGCAGGGCTTACTACGGAGTGAAATACGAGGCAATTCGGTCAAATTCTTTGAATTTTCAATTTTTTCATGGTTTTAGCCTCAAACTGCTTTCGTCCTATTTCTAGTAGGGCGCACGGATATTGCCAAATCTCTGGAGGAAACACTTGGAGAAGAGATGGCTAATGCCGAACCTGCTAAGTTTTTCGACAAGACAATGGATGAATTTTCATCCAATGCGCTCATCGAGAACATGGAGGCCGACCCCGAGGGGTACATGGCTCTACATAAACTAACACAGCAGGACTACGATAATCACCTAAACACAGCATATAATGAAAGAGAAAGACAAGGATCACCTGACCAGACACTCGGAGAAGGCGGAGGAACTGATCAACAAGGGGAGGGAACTCGCGGCCAAGGAGGAACGCTTTCGGAACGCTTTGGGGATACGTCTCAGGGCGCCCAAACAACAGCCAAAGAAATAGCTATCCATGGATTGGACTTCAGATGCTAGACGGTGGAGGAAATCAAGAAGGTGAAGCAGAACTAGAAGGATCGAACCCCTCATGGGAAATATCGAGAGAGAAAATATCCCGAAGCGAGGTTAGGAAACAAGAAGCATTGAACATTTCACCCACCCTCCCCAATGGATCTTTGTTTGTAACTTGACGTTACTTAAAACCTGAAGAAGTATGGAACGAGCAGGGACTTGCATCGCCTCGGCAACACTTCAAATCGCCTTGGTCATTATATCCACCGTAGGATTGGCACAGACTGTATCCATATCTACTAAGGATGGGAGCAAGGTAAACACAACTATCTCCGCTATAAGTAGCAGTATGCTTTACACCCCAGTTGGGAACATAGCATTCTCTGAAATCGACTCTGCCTACTTTGAGGCTAACATAAAACAGGATCAGAGCACGTACGACAAACTGAGGGCGGCGGGTGTAAAATTGGGTTTCACGGGGGGTAAGATTATCCCTGACCCCCCAATCCTAAAGAAGAATGCAACAGGGCAACCATTCAAGGGAGCTAACGTGATCATATTTAGGTCAAAAATCCCAGATGACTCTCTATACACTTTGGTGGCCAGGAAGCTAGTATCTGAAGGCTTCTCTATTGATGTAAATAATCGAGAATTTCTCCAGATGAGAACCGACGACATGGTTTGATTTTTTAACGCGGAATTTATAGCAAGTGACTCCTGCCTTTACCGCTGGGGAAAATGTACTCAGCTGGTCCGCAAACAAGTCAAGCGAAAATGGGCATTCTCAAATATTGTCAGCATTGTTCGATTGCACCTATTCAATTACCTAAACC
>JANNAZ010000090.1:0-23662 GCA_031384895.1 Cyclobacteriaceae bacterium
TGAAAGCCGGCAAGATCTCCACGCAATCACCTATTGGCAAAGGGTTGCTTGGAAAAAAGAAGGGCGACCTGGCCACGATCAAAACGCCGGCCGGAACACTTGAATTCGAAATCACTAACATCGGCGCCTGATATGGCTACGATCTTCACAAAGATCATCCGCCGGGAGATACCTGCACATATTGTTGCTGAAGACGAACGCTATTTAGCTTTCCTGGATATCAATCCACTTACAAAAGGGCACACCCTGGTAATTCCGAAAGCAGAAGTGGATTATATTTTCGACCTGGACGACGATACGTTGTCGGGGCTCCATGCCTTTTCAAAAAAAATTGCCGGAGCCATCCGTCGGGCTACGGGGTGCAAACGAGTGGCCGTTGTTGTGCTGGGACTTGAAGTCCCCCACGCTCACATTCACCTTATTCCGATGAACCAGATGACTGACGCCAACTTCTCCAATCCGAAATTGAAGCTGTCTTCCGATGAGTTAGCCACGATGGCCGCCAACCTTCGCAACGCCCTCGCCGAATGAATATCGTACGCCCTACGCTGCTGTTGGATGAAGACCGATGTCGGGCCAATATCCGGCGCATGGTGGAAAAAGCGCGCAGAAGCAACGTCATTTTCCGGCCGCACTTCAAGACGCATCAATCCCATGCTGTAGGCCGGTGGTTTCGCGAGGAGGGGATCTCTACTTGCACGGTGTCCTCCGTGCGCATGGCAACCTACTTTGCGGAGGATGGATGGAAGGACATCACCGTCGCGTTTCCACTGAATTACCTGGAGGTTGACGAAATCAATCGCTTGGCAGCAACAATTCAGCTCAACCTGTGCATTGTCACGGCGGATACGCTGACTTACTTGCTCACCGGATTGACCCAAGCCATTAATTGTTTTATTGAGATTGATTGTGGGTACCGCCGTACCGGCGTTGATCCTTCCGATGTCGCAACCCTGGATGAAATTCTCCGTGTGATTGAATCATCGCCGTTGCTTCGCTTCACTGGGTTCCTCACGCATGCAGGGCACAGTTATCTATGCCGGAGTGGGCCGGAAATAATCAAGATTCATCAGGGCACAACGCAGCTGATGAAGAAACTGGGCGCGCGTTATCGGACCAGGTATCCGGAGTTAATCCTGTCGGTTGGTGACACACCGACGTGCAGCATGGCGTCGGACTTCGGCGAGATACAGGAGATTCGTCCCGGGAACTTTGTTTTCTACGATATCATGCAGCGCGGCATTGGTTCTTGTAAAGACGAAAATATTGCGGTTGCCATGGCCTGCCCGGTGGTGGCCATTTACCCTGCCCGGAATGAAATTATTGTTCACGGGGGAGGGGTACACTTTGCCAAGGACTTTCTGAAGCAAGAAGATGGATCCCTAGTATTTGGCCAGGTGGTCCGGCTCACGGAACACGGGTGGTCATTGCCTGCAACAGGCATTGTTGTTAAATCGCTTTCACAGGAGCATGGCATACTCAAGGCGAGTACTGCTGATTGCTCATCTGTTCAACCCGGTGATGTACTAGGGATTCTGCCAGTGCATTCTTGCATGACAGCGGATTGCATGGGTGAATACTACACTTTAACGCGCCAACGCATTGGAATGATGCCGAAGACGTGAGGGGGCATGAGGCATCGGAACACCAACGGATGAGGGGTGTCACGAGCCTCAGCTTACTTTTTCACGATCGGCAATTGTAACACCGAAGGATATTTTTTTGAATGATGAATTTGATTATGAGCGACTACTCCAACGGATTCATCAAAGTTATTTCCACCGGTATTCAGATTGCGCTCGAAGCGCGGAAAGTTACTGCCTGACACTTCAATTCGAATACGATGGCCGGCTGCAAAGTAGTTGCTGGTTGACATGGGCGACAATTTGACTTTGTACACACTTCCTTTCTCCATGAATACTTCTTTTTCATACCCTTCGCGGTAGCGAACCCGTTGAATAGTTTCATCGAGGTTGTAGGCTTTGCCATCCGGGTACACATCGATCAGTTTAATGGTAACGTCCGTATCTTTTACATCCGAGGATAAGTATAAGGTAGACTCAATAAATCCACTTATTTCCAGGCCTTCTTTTAATGGCTCGGAAGTATACACGAGGATATCATCGCGCAATTCCATTTCAGATTGATCATACGCACCACCGGTTATGGCATTGCCGGTGCAACATACGTTGCCACCATAGGAAGATACTGGGTTGGCAGGATCGTAGGTGATCGCGTCCGGTTTGTCAGTGGAAGGAGATTTGGTAACCAATTTACCATTGCCATTGCGGGTGTTGGCTTTGCCTTCACTGCTTAAAAAGTAATCGGTCATCACGGCATTGGCAGGTGGCCAGGTTTCTGACGTCTGCCAGGTATTACTGCCCATGGTAAAGTATTTTACCCGGGCTGTTGTTTTCTTGAAATCGTTCTGATCTCCTTTCAGTAACATATCAAACCAACCCCAGGTGAGTTCATCATAGTTCAGTCGGGCATCACCCATGCTTCGTTCACCTACGATCGTATTTTCAGTAGCACGTTTGTACGCACAGTGCAGGGTAGGGGCAATTACGAGATATTGATTGTCGGCTATTGCTTTATTAGGATTTTTGCGCATTTGATTGAATAGTGTCAGGTTTGGACCAGATGATACGTCATACCACGACACAAACCAGAAAGCTGGGACATTCAGTGTCATGTTGTCATGATAGAGTCCGCCTTTATACCAGGCCGGATCATTTGGCTTGCGTCTGATCATATTTTCGTAAACTCCTTTTTGTCCGTTTACATTTTTGATGATGTCTTGCACGGGCAAGTGACGCAATGCCTGGCCCCAATCAACTTTAGGCATTTCAGTAGCCATGTCATAGAAGCGTTGCGCGCGTACTAAACCTTCCTGCGTGATGTCTTTTGGAAAGGTGGGACGAAACTCATCATTTTGGGTTCCATATAACCAGGCAGTGAACAGCATTTGCTGTGCGCCGCCGCGAAACCAGTTACCCTGCTCATAAAATTCGCCCACGCGACCCACACCGGCACCGAATCCTTGGGCCACCATAGCGGCAAGGGCTGGATGGTTGAGGGCGGCAACAGCCATTTGCCACTCAGCCGTAGAGGAGCAACCGATCACCCCAATTTTTCCATTTGACCAGGATTGTTTCGCCATCCATTCAAAGGCATCGTAGCCATCCGTTGCCGGTGCTCCAAGAATGTCCCATTCACCTTCCGAAAAAAATCTTCCGCGTTCATTTTGCACTATATAGGCATAGCCGCGTGTAACGGCATCGTAAGCTGCTTCCAATCCACGGGTGCGCATTTCACCATCACCCCACGTATTGAAATTGTATGGTGTTCTCGAGAAAACGATTGGTACTTTAGCGTTCCCCTTCGGCCTGTAGATGTCGGTGGCCAAACGTTCCCCATCGCGCATAGGCATCATCACCTTCTGATCGATGATGGCAACGGCCTCTAGTTTTTTGTAGATGTCGTTCTGCTGTTGCGAGAAAAGTGAAAACGAAATAGCAACGAGCAAGAAAAGCAGGCTAAGTTTTCTCATAAGACGTTAGGTTATCGAATTTGCAAATAAGATAGGTTATCTGGCAACAATTGGCAATGGGTAATTGACAATAGGTAATTGTGTCTGAAGTATTTATTCGGTCAAGAGTAATACATTGCTCCGCTATTCAGAAAGGTTGGTTCCCAATCTGCTGAGCAGACTGTCCACAAACTGTTGCGGCGCCCCCATGCTGGTTTCCAAAAACAAATCCGGTTCAATGAGTTCAAGCTCCATCAATACAAACTCATTGTCAACAACGATCCCGTCGACACGGGCATAGCGCAGATCATCTCCAAAATGAGTGAGGATACTTTCGGCCGTTTGAATAATGTGTTTATCCGGCTGGCAGATAACAACTCCACCGCCATATTCTTTTTGTACCCGGAAGTCACCCGGCTGCGGGCGCTTTAATACCGAATGAGAATACCGGTGATTGTAAAAGATCATGGATAGCTCGCCCGTGGTTTCGACCGCCGGCATGAATTCCTGAATAAGGAAATCGCCATGCGATGCAGCATTCAAAATCTTTGCTTCTGCATCTTGCATGGATGTAGTGGAAAAGGCCTCTGTCCGGTATGCACTGGCAGAAACAGCTGGTTTTACGACACCCTTTTTCCATCCTCGCTGAAGTACATTGCCTATTGCATCTGCGGAGCCCTTGGTCTGAAATAATGTAGGGATGATTCTGACGCCGCGATCTTCCAGGTCCCTGAGGTAGAATTTGTGACAATTTCGGCGCAGTACAGGAATTGAATTCCAGGTTCTTATACTTCGTTGTTCAAGCATGAGCAGCCAGGCGGTAAATGCATCCAGGTCTAGATGATAATCCCAGATAGAGCGGATAAGAAGGTAATCAAATGTGGACCATGGGACCAGCGGATCATTCCAAACGACCGGTGTGGCAGATACGCCTCTATTTGCAAATAAGGGCAGGAGTGCCTGTTCACTGACTGTGAGTTGGCTGCACTTTTCGCAGGTAACGACACCAAGGCGCATGCTAGCTATAGAAAATCAATCTCCACATTGAGTGGATACCGCATGAGGTAGTCAACGGCTTCCTGAACCGTCATGCCTTCAAACAATACTTTATATAGTGTATCGGTGATAAGCGGTCTGGCTTTGTAGTACTCGGCGCATTTCTTCACGATGCGGATTGTGTTTATCCCTTCGGCCACTTCCTGCATTTCCTCCAGGATTTCATTTAATGATTCTCCTTTCGCCAGGCGGTAACCAACGGTATAGTTTCGGCTGGTGGGGCTGTTGCATGTGGCCACGAGGTCTCCAATGCCGGCCACACCAAGGAATGCTTTTGTGTTGCCTCCCAGGATGCGTCCGAGGTAGACCATTTCAACAGCTCCACGGCTGATCAGCAGGCCCTTCGCATTTTCACCATAGCCGAGCCCGCTCAAACATCCCGAGCCAATAGCGATGATATTTTTCAAGACACCAGCAATTTCTACTCCGACCAGGTCCGTATTCTCGTACACCTGAAAACGGTTGTTTCGGAGAAGACGCTTCCCTGTTTGAATCACCTCCTGGAAAGGGCTGGCTACTACGGTAGCACCCGGTTGCCGCTGAGCAAGCTCTCGCGAAAGGTTAGGCCCGGCAAGGCATCCCACGCGCACGACCACACTCTCTTCGCGGATCACTTCGCTCATGGTTCTTACTTGTGCTCGGCTGAGTGATTCTACTGTTTCGATTGTTTCACCTTTTGGGAGTCTAATGTCAAAGCCCTTGGTTCCGTGAATGAGAATGTGATAGGGATGTAGGTAGGGCGACAATTTCCGCATCATGGATCTGAAATGCGCGGAGGGAACGATAGGAAAGATGACATCGCATTGACTGGCCAGGTAAGCCAGGTCATTGGTGGGAAGAATGTTCTTATGAAGCTTATGGCCGCGGTTCTCCCGGGTCTTCAGAATCTTCTTGACTACATCTTCGTCGCGGGCATAGAGGAGCACACGACGGTGTCGCGCCAGAATGTTAGCAATGACGGATCCGAAATTGCCGGCTCCCACCACGCCGACAGGCTTATCCAATGAACTTTTCGAGGTCATAACCCGCCAGACGGTTGTGATAATAGTACAGTACGTTTAGGTCCTGCGTGACGATGTTGCCCTTTTTGTTTCGCAGCAACGGTCGATTCAAGTGAAAAATACCAACATTCTCCAGGCCGCGGCGTATGACGATGTCAATGTCGCCCTTGAGATGGGTTGCATGATGCACACGCCCATGTTCCTCCAGGCGGTAAATTTCTTTGCGTACTTTTTTGAAGACCTCCTTGAATTCATCATACGGAATCTCCAACTCTTCTTCTGAGAGTCGCAGGAATCCGAACAGGTCCAGGCGAGGAAATTTTTGTTGCCACATTTCGAAGGCCACAAAAGCCACTGCGTGACTGGCGAATACCCGGTTGATCCGATGGTATTCAGAGACAATCCGATTGGCTAGCATGCGGGTGTACTCATTTTCACGCTGCTTGTCTACCGTGACCTTGTCGTTGGTCATGAAGTACTCTCGTGTGTTGATGATCCGGCCATTGGTGTCCAGGCTATTTCCTTCATCATCGACATAGTTGCCCATCACGTCAAGCCCGGGGCCAATGGATACGGAGATGTTTGACCCTTTGGTAAAAAACTTGAACATGAACTTGATGAGCTGGAAACTGCCGTAGTTGTCTTCTTCTACGAAATACCGGTCTTGCCCTTTTACCTGGAGGTAGTCGACGATGAGATCTGGAGCCTCGAGAACGAAGTTATAATTCAGCGTCACCGGCACGACAAAGATTTTGCGGGTATCGGGCGCATCGCTGTCCATGTATAGATTTCGTTGAGCTTCGATGGCTGTGCTCAGCAGACCGAGCTTCAATTGCTTTTCGATTTGCCCGGAACGTGACCGGGTTCCTCCCGGGAAGAAGAGGCTGTGCGCACCTTTTTGGATGGCGAGGTTGGAGTACATCTTTAGCGTCTCCAGGTACGGTAAGTTCTTTTTCCTCCGGTCAACCTTGTAGGCGCCGAGGCTGTTCATGAAATAAGAGAAAATGGAAATGTTAAATAGGTTCAGGCCTGCCCCATAGATGAAGGCCGGAAGCCCAAGTGCATGGATAACCCATCCAATGAGAATGCTGTCGAGGTTGCTGAAGTGGGTTGGCACCATGACTACCGTGCCTTTCTTTGCCAGGCGCCGCAGCATTTTAACTTTGCCTACGATGTGGATCTTATCCTGCAGCGCATATTGGCTTCTGAAGATTGCGCCGAATTTCTTGACACGCGCCCCATTCAACAGCCGACGAAACCAGAACTTGATGACTTCCCGGGCAAAGCGGTAAGAACGGGGCTTAAAGGTCCCGGCTATTTCTTTCGAGTAGCGTGAGACAATTTCGTACAGGATCTCCTCTTCTTTCTTTCCGGCTTCTTCCGGGGTCTTATTGGTTATTTCAATCAGTTCGTTCTTGATCCCGGTCCAGAAGCGGGAATCATCTTTCGGATCCACCCTCCATCGGTTGCGCTTGATCCGGTTCTGCTCGCGGAATACGGTGGTCTCCAGTTCTTCCAGCAGTTGTTTGCGCGATGGGCGGAGCAGCCGGATTTGCTCGATTGACTTCTGGGTAACCTCTTCGAGGAACTCTTTGCGGTTCTTGCTGAGCTGATAAACAGGCCAATCGGGGATGCTATCCAAAATGGGCTTGTATCCGATATTCTTGTTCTTCTTTTCTTCTAAGATCTCCATGGGCGTCTGCAGACGGGGGGCAAAGTTAAAAACTTTGTGAACATTAGATTCGGTGAAGGGCTTCTTGCAGGGTTTGGCGCATGACTTCAAACTGCTTGAGGGCCGAGGCAATAAACTCCTCATTGACCAGGCGCTTTATTTCATCTTCCGTAGCCACGTCATATTCTTGAACCTTATAGGTTTGCTCCAGGAGCCCCTGTTCTATCTTAATAAGGTACCGGTTATTCCAGTGAAAGAGGGTGATCTTGCACTCCGGATGAGGGATTTCGCCAATGACTCGCACTTGGACAAGGTAGTGAACAGGTCTGAAAAAGCACAACCAATTTTACCAGCGGTTGCCTTCGGTCAAATCAAAAGCAGCCGGAATACCTCGAAAAAAGGCACTGTCAGATTCTTCTCCGCCGGGAATCGGAATCTTTGAACGCCAATGCTTATCTTTGAGGCTCATTTTGATTCGCGAATGCTAAAGTACAGAGCCGACCTTCGAACCCTTGCTTATATGATCCTGACGACCGCTTCGTTTGCGTGGTTCTGGAGCCAGGGCTTCAATATATTTCTTTACATATTCTATCTTTTCCTTGCCGTGGCGGTCTCGGTGATGGCGCATAATCATAACCACATTAATATTTGGACGAACAAGCCACTCAATGTGCTCACGGATTGGTGGCTTACGGTGTTCTATGGAATCCCTGTGTTCTGTTGGATCCCGACACACAACCGCAACCATCACCGCTATAATAATAAAGACGGAGACGTCACAGCAACATACCGGAGATCGGAGGACAATAACCTTTTCACGCTTGTCAGTTATCCCAGCGCAAGCGGGTATTGGCAAGTGAAGGAGTCGATTATCCCGTATATGAAGCAGCTCAGGAAGACGGATAAGAAGACATTTTATGAGTATATCATTCAGGTTGTAGTGCTGGTCGCTTGGGTAGCATTTTTTCTCATACTGGATTGGAGAAAAGCACTGGTCTATGTGATCATTCCCCAACAACTATCAGGGTATACGGTTATGATCTTCAATTTTGTTCAGCATGTGCATGCTGATGAGGAATCCCGATGGAACCATTCTCGTAATTTTCTGGATCTGAACTTACCATTGTTTAATAATGGACTCCACACCGTTCACCACGAAAAAGCAAACATGCACTGGAGTGAAGCCCCCAAAGCACACAAGGCGGTAGCGCATCTCATCGACCCGGTTCTAATTGAAAAGAGTTTTTTTGTGTACATGTTCCGTACGTATATCCTGGGCACCATCAGTTCGAAGTGGAAAACTTCATCGATGCGGCTCAAGCGGTTGGCAAATCCGTCCTGACCGCAGTTCGGAATTGTATTCGGTGTTAACGCCGCGTGATTTATTCTGGAAATCATGACAAATGTCAGTGCATTGGAAGAGTTCAGGTGATATTTTTGAGTCCGATCTTTTGGAAGGAAACCGCAAAGGAGCTTCGAACAAAAATTGAACATTATGGTTAAGGCGCTGAAGAAATTATTTGGACTTGCCCCTACGATAAACTACGCACAGCTCATTCAGGGTGGCGCAGTTGTTCTGGATGTCCGGACGCCGTCAGAGTTTGAAATGGGACATATCCCTCACGCAATAAATATTCCCGTTGAGAAACTAAGAGAAAACATGCATCTGCTGGCCAATAAGCAAATGAGCATCATTGCTTGCTGCGCAGACGGCGCCAAGAGCTGGTACGCGAAAAACCTTTTGGATTCAGTTGGCTACAGCCATGTTTATGACGCCGGCAGTTGGGCGAAGCTGCAACTCAGACTTCAGCCTCAGTAAGTATGGAGCCTCATTTCTATAACGTAGATATCCTCTGGAGCAAGGATAGAAAAGGAATGATGTGTTCACCCGAGCTCAACGTTGCTTCAGCGAGCGGTGGCTGCATTGAGGTGGCCACACCACCCGAGTTTCCAAAAGGGATGCCTGGTATCTGGTCCCCCGAACACCTCTTCACTGCGGCGGTAAGCAGCTGCCTGATGACCACGTTTCTATCCATTGCCGAGAATTCAAAGTTGGACTTTGTTTCATTCC
Organism: Cyclobacteriaceae bacterium; assembly: GCA_031384895.1. Taxonomy (GTDB): domain Bacteria; phylum Bacteroidota; class Bacteroidia; order Cytophagales; family Cyclobacteriaceae; genus ELB16-189. The sequence continues at coordinate 9,333 of JANNAZ010000090.1, forward strand.
AATGCAGCTCGAAAGGAAAACTCGAGCAACGCGACGGGAAATTCTTGATGACCGAGGTCAGCCTTTTTCCTGTGGTAACCGTCAGGAGTGAACAGGATAGAGAACGTGCATTGCGCGTGCTTCAAAAATCGGAGGCAAATTGCCTGATTTCAAATTCAATCAAGTCTGTCGTCACCATGAGCCCTGTCGTGGGGGTCAATCCACTGGCTACCAATGCCGTCGCTGGCTAATGCCGGTCACTACCTTCAAAAGAGCGTTACCCTAGTCTGGGGTACAGCCACTTGATTTGAAAGGGTCGCGAACGGTAATCGTAACAGATTCAAATAATTTCTTTTGTTGTTCGTTTTTTGGTCAGGCCAGGCATTTTGTTAGCCGGTTCCATTGAATGTTGTAATTTTGGTTTCCTTGTTCTAGCAGGGCCTATTAATATACGTGAGGATGCGATTTCAGAAAGGAATTCTCTTTGTGCTACTGATGTGGGCAGGGGGTCAGGCTATGGCTACCCATCTTCGGGCAGGAGAGATTACGGTGCGGCGTCAGAGTTGCACTAACCTTACGTTTCTCATCACCATGACCATATACACAAATACAGGATCTGAAATCCGGTTCGGTGACGGGCTGCTTGATTTTGGCGATGGCACCAAACCCCTGATCACACCAACAATTGAAAATACCCCACGGCCAGACCTTGGCCCCAACATAGGAATCGTGACGTTCACAACTTCTCACACGTATTCAGGCGTAGGGGGATATGTTATCAGCTACCTCGAAGCCAACCGAAATGCCGGTATCCTCAACATGTTCAATTCCGTAGAGACAACCTTCTACATGGAGACGCGGATTAACATTGATCCATTTCTTGGATGCGACAACAGTCCTGTACTCCTCGTCCCTCCAATAGACAAAGCCTGCACAGGAGCCGCTTGGTACCATAATCCGGGTGCCTATGATCCTGACGGCGACAGCCTGTCGTATGAACTCACCATACCAAAAAGAGAGCAAGGCCTGGATGTCAATAATTACAGGGATCCAAATGTCCGGGAATTTTACGACAAGATTGGGTTGATCTATGGGCAGTCAAATGAGGATGGCGATGGTCCCCCTACATTTGCCATTAACCCGGTAACCGGAACCTTAATCTGGGATGCTCCTGGAGCACCGGGCGAATACAACATCGCCTTTGTTATTCGTTCCTGGCGGAAGATCAGCGGCATCTGGATCAATCAAGGATTCGTCGTCCGGGATATGCAAATCATCGTAGAGGATTGCGACAACCAACGCCCTGAACTCATTGTGCCAGCCGATATCTGTGTTGTTGCGGGAACCATTATCGACCGGGACATTTTTGGGACCGATCCGGATTTTGACGATGTTAAGATTGAGGTCTTCTCACAAATCGTCAATCCACCGTTCCCAAGCCCAGCTACGTATGCGCCTGATTCAGGAGTATTTCAGCCAACGAGTCCGACGTTGCAAGCAAAAATCAAATTCACATGGAATACGAATTGCCTCCACGTGAAGGATCAGCCTTATCAGGTGGTATTTAAGATTACAGATAACCCGCCACCGGGCAAGGGTTCCAAGCTGGTGCAGTTCAAGACTTGGAACATCAAAGTTGTGGGCCCAAATCCGACTTGGGATAATATCCAGGTGCAGGGCTCCAGAAAACTGAAGTTGGATTGGGATCCTTACATCTGCGCAAACGCGCAGACTATGCAGGTATGGAGGCGAGTGGAGGGAAGCACCTATACACCACCTACGTGTGTGACTGGTATGCCCGAATCCCTCGGATTTACCAAAATCAAAGAGGTGCCGATTTCTCAAACCACGTTCACAGACTCCAATGGTGGCGCTGGACTGGCACCAGGAGCAAAGTATTGTTACCGTCTGGTTGCGTCTTTCCCGTTGCCCGGCGGAGGGGAAAGCTATGTTTCACGCGACACATGCCTCACCATCCTGGCGGATGCGCCTATCATTACACATGTCACGGTAGACAAGACAGGAGCGACGGATGGGCAAGTCACCATTCGGTGGAGGCCTCCCTTTGAAATTAACCCTGTCCAGTTCCCTCCACCGTACTCATACAAGGTGGTGCGTGCCGAAGGGTTCGCTGGCAACCTGAAAATAAGTACCACGCATGCAGGCAGGATTCCGGATACGACCTATACCGATACGGGGTTAAATACTACAGAGCTAACCTACAATTACCGAGTCATCTTGTATGATAATACAAATCAGGAAGTGGACACATCGGCGATTGCGTCAACGGTTCGGCTGGATCCCAAGCCGCAGTTCAAGCGCATTGAGTTGAACTGGGCAGCCAATGTTCCCTGGTCGAATCAAAGTGTAAGTTACCCTCGCCACCTGATCTACCGCGGGCCGGAAGGCGCCACGGAAGCCCAAATGATCCTGATCGACAGTATTGATGTGACCTCTGGACGATTTGTTTATGTTGACTCGGGCCAGTATAACGGGGTGCCCCTGAGCGATGAGCTTGTCTATTGCTATCGTGTGAAGACCAAGGGAACCTACAGCAACCCCCGCATAAAAGCGCCGTTGTTGAATTTTTCGCAGATCAACTGCGCCCAGCCCAACGACAGTATCCCGCCATGTAAGCCTTCGCTCTCCATCACCGCTACGCCCTGCAGTCAGCTTGCCGCTACGCAAACTTGCGAACAGAATGTATTCACCAACATAATCACCTGGCGTAAGCCAGAGGATGAGGCATGCCGGTTGGATATCCAGGGATATAAAATTTACGCTGCGCCCTATGTAGGTTCTGAATTTACATTGTATGTGGAGAATGTAAAGGATACGTTCTTCATTGACTCAAATTTGCCGTCCTACGCACGGTGCTACAAGATATCAGCGGTTGATCGGGCAGGTAACGAAAGTAAATTGAGCGAGCAATACTGCTTTGACAATTGCCCTCACTATGAACTTCCCAATGTATTCACACCCAATGGCGACAATTGCAACGAGCTCTTCAGCGCCTACAGCACGCGCGGTGTGGTTGATGAAAACGGGCAGGGTCCTTGCGGCCCGGTGGATGTGCTACAACAGCGGCTACGGTGTGCGCGCTTTGCCGAAAAAGTAGAATTTGTAGTTACCAACCGCTGGGGTAAGCAGGTGTATAGTTATGATTCCGGCGGTGAGCGGAGCATTTACATCGACTGGGATGGGCGCGATAACAATGGGAACGAACTTGCTGCCGGTGTTTATTACTACAGCGCCAAAGTTACCTTCATCGTCGTTGACCCGGCGCAGAAGGTTCAGAACATTCGCGGATGGGTGCAATTGGTGAGGTAATTTCGCATCCCAACCTAAGTTTTCCCCGACTTACTTATCTTGCTTTCAAACTAAGCTATATCCATGAAGGCATACATCTTCCCCGGACAGGGCGCCCAATTTACCGGCATGGGCAAAGAACTTTACGATGCGAGTCCAAAGGCTAAGTCGCTTTTTGAGCAAGCCAATGATATTCTCGGTTTCCGCATTACGGACACCATGTTCAGTGGCACAACAGACGAACTCAAGCAAACCAATGTCACCCAGCCTGCAATCTTTATTCACTCCGTGGTTGCGGCGCTGACGAACGACGCGTTCGCCCCCCAGATGGTGGCCGGTCACTCATTGGGCGAGTTTTCATCCCTCGTTGCCAATAAGACATTGTCTTTTGAGGACGCCTTACGGCTTGTCGCCAAGCGGGCCTCCGCCATGCAACGGGCATGTGATCTCAATCCATCAACCATGGCGGCCATTCTCGGATTGGACGATCAGAAGGTGGAAGAAATTTGCGCATCAATTGCAACGGAAGTTGTCGTGGCTGCTAATTACAATTGCCCCGGTCAACTCGTTATTTCCGGTTCGATAAAGGGAATTGAAATTGCCTGCGAGAAAATGAAGGCCGCAGGAGCGAAGCGCGCCTTGCCGTTGCAAGTTGGAGGAGCTTTTCATTCACCTTTAATGGAGCCGGCACGCGAAGAACTGGCGCAAGCCATCGAAGCCACGCGGTTCAGCATACCCATTTGTCCGATCTATCAGAATGTAAACGCGCAGCCTTCCATGGATGTGTCGGAAATCAAACGCAACTTGATCGCTCAGCTAACCTCACCCGTTAGGTGGACCCAAACAGTGCAGAACATGGTGAAAGACGGAGGCACGCTGTTTATCGAGTGCGGTCCGGGGAAAGTGTTGCAAGGGCTAGTGAAGAAGGTTGCTCCGACTGTTGAAGCCTCGAGCATTTGAAACACACTGACTCAAGCGGTCGCATTTCCAATACCAGCATCTAGCACCCAGCACCTAGTACCCAGCACCTAGTACCCAGCACCCAGTACCCAGCACCCAGCACCTAGTACCTAGTACTCAACCCCACCTTCTCCACGCTCAGTTGATCCGTGCATTCCTCCAGCATTTTGGTAATGGTTTTTCCAGTAAGGGGATGGACCACATTGGGGATCAGTTCGGCGAGTGGCTTAAGTACGAACTTTCTTTCTGGTATGGCTGGATGAGGGATGATGAGTTTGGGTTCGTTGATCGACTGATCGCCATATAGCAGGATATCGATATCAATCGCGCGGGGACCCCATTTTTCGTCCCGCGTGCGCCCCAGCGAGTTTTCAATCGCCAACAGGGTCATAAGCAATAGATTGGGGCTCAATTCCGTATCAATGGCGACTGCCTGGTTGAGGAATGCCGGCTGATCGGTCTTCCCCCAGGCGGCAGTCTCGTACACTGCTGAGGATTTTAATACCGTGCCCGCTAGCAGGTGGATTCGCATCCGGGCGTTCTCCAGAAAGATCTTTCGTTCACCCATGTTTGAACCCAATAGCAAAAATGCACGTATCATCCGGTCAGACTTCGTTTGGACACACGTAAAATTGGTACTTTTGCCTTCCTAATTCACGTTTATGACATTTTTAAAATCCTTTTTTGCCTCCTGCCTGGGAACACTGGTCGCGCTGGCCGCATTGATTTTCATCGGAATTTCCATACTGACTTCGCTTTCAGACGAAAAGACGGTTGGCATTGATGATAATTCTGTGCTGCACCTTCGCCTTGAAGCACCTGTCACTGAACTCGAATTGGATGACCCGCTGGCCGAGTTATTCCCTGCCGCGTCGGAGCAATCGCTCGGCCTTCTGCACATGAAGGAGGTTATTGAATATGCCAAGACCGATCCGAAAATCAAGGGCATTTACCTTAACACCAGTTTCCTGATGGCTGGGCCGGCATCGCTGCAAGAACTGCGTGGCGCGCTAGTTGATTTTAAGGAATCGGGAAAATGGATTATTTCCTATGCCGATTTCTATACCGAGGGCGCGTATTACCTCGCTTCAGCCGCAGATAAAGTGTATATGTACCCAGAGGGCGAAGTCGAGTTCAACGGCCTTGCCACGGAAGTCATGTTCTTCAAAAAGATGTTCGACAAACTGGACATCAAACCGCAAGTATTTCGCGTGGGGGATTTCAAGAGTGCCGTCGAGCCGTTCATGCGCGAGACGTTAAGCGATGAGAATAAGCTGCAGTTGAATTCCATGCTGACTTCTATCTACGGGGAGATGCTTCATGCTATTGCTGACTCCCGCAAGATCCCGTATGAGCGCATGAAGGAAATATCCGACAAGATGCTGGTGCAGAACTCAGGCGCCGCGGTAACGTTTGGACTGATCGATTCCCTCTACTATGAGGATCAGATGAAAGACGAACTGCGAAAGCTGCTGAACCTCGACAAAAAGAAGAGCGTACCCCTGGTGCGCTACAGCCAGTACAAGAAATCGCTTCCTATCGCCGAATCCTCTTCCAATGAAATAGCAGTCATCGTTGCCGATGGAGATATCATGCCAGGCCGGTCAGACAACGGGGTGGTGGGCTCCAAAACCATTGTTGATGCCGTACGTCGAGCGCGTACCAATGACCGGGTGAAGGCGATAGTTCTTCGTGTCAATTCACCTGGCGGTGTCTTTCAGGCCGCCGACCAGATGTGGCGGGAGTTGATCCTTGCCGCAGAAACAAAACCTGTCATCGCTTCGATGGGCGACTATGCTGCATCAGGAGGGTATTATCTTGCCATGGCCTGCGATACCATCGTAGCACAGCCGACAACCATTACCGGATCCATCGGGATATTCAGCGTGTTGTTTGATCTCAGCCAATTCCTGGATCATAAGATCGGCATTACTTCGGAAGAGGTTAAGACCGGTGAGATTGGTGAACTCATCACGGTGACGCGTTCGTTGACAGATGTTGAAAAAGAAATATGGCAGAAGAAGACGAATGAGATCTACGAGACATTCACGGCCAAGGCCGCCAAGGGTCGCGACATGGGTCATGATGAACTCAAGAAGATTGCCTCGGGCCGGGTGTGGACGGGAGCACAAGCCAAAGACAATGGACTGGCCGATGTCCTGGGCAATTTTGATGACGCTGTCGCCATCGCTGCGAAAGCTGCCGGCGTCGGGGAAGATTTCCGTTTACGATATTATCCACAGCCTAAGCCGTTATTGGAAAGGCTCATGGGAAATGTGGAAAATGAAGTACGGACATCCCTGTTGAAGCAAGAACTTGGCGAGCAATACATGTGGTACACCCAGTGGGAGCGAATCAAGATGTATCAGGGCGTTCAGGCCAGGATGCCGGTGGAGTTCACCGTGAAGTAGTATGGAATGTGAATTTGAAAATTATTCAATTATTCAATTTGACAATTTGAAGATGGGCCGGGACCGGCATTTTCAAATCTTCAAATTGGCTCATTTTCCATTAATCCGAATTGCTAAATATTTTAGTATATTAGCATTTCGCTATGATCCCGGAGGTTATTTCCGACCATTTTGAGCCCATGCACATCGACCTGGTCTTCCGGGAGCTCAAAGACCGGTTTGGGTTCAACGAGCCTGCGTGGCGTAAGAAATTCCAGGAGTTCCTATCCCGACAGCCCCGGACTACCGGTGAGATGGATGCCTTTATCAAGTTCGGCAATAGCGTAATCAACCCCGTCCTCAACGAGATCCTCTGTCGTAATAGCCTGCACGCGACGTTCGTCAAGTTGCTGTACTATATCGTAGACAAGCACAGTGTGGCCAGGCGGAAGGTGAGGACGTGATTACGTGTTGAGGTGCTAAAATCCCAACGCACGTTAACACCTCAACACCGACGCACTTAAGCACTTCCTTCAACTATCCAGCAGCGCAAGTTCTGGATACTCAAAACGTTTGCACACCGCTAGCACATCCTTGGTGTCAGCATTCCGGTCGGTAATCAGTTTGCTGATGGTATAGGCTTCGAGTTGGTTGTCGTCGATCGGTTCACAAAGGGCGAGCACATCTTCCTGAGTCAGGTTGGGATTGAGCCAATCCTTTTCATATTCCCGTGAGAGGACGACGGGCATTCGTTTTTTGCTGTTATGGATTTTCTCGAGCAGTGGGTTAGCCCGTGTGGTGAGTACAGTGTACGTGTCGCGCATCTCGCCGGTGGATTTATCCGTCCAAGAAGACCAGAGGCCGGCTAGCGAAAATATTTTTTCCGTACGGTGATGGATGAAGTAGGGGTACTTGATTTTTCCTCCCTTAAACCAACGCCACTCAAAGAAGCCTGTGCAGGGGATGAGGCATCGTTTGTTATTCTTGGCGGAATCTTTAAACGAAGGCTTCTCAAACATTTCTTCGCTGATGCAATTCAGCGTGCGCATGCGGATTTGGGCCGCATCAAGGGCCGACTTCGACCACCAGGGGATAAGTCCCCACTGCATCAGGCGGAATTCCCGTGGCTTGTCAGCCGCAATGACGGGGGAGGACTTGAAGTCAAAACCATTTTCGTAGTAAGAAGGAACAAAAGGTACGGCTGAGAGAATGTTCTCATAGCGTACCAGGAGTTCTTCCATGGTGGCCGTATCTTGTTTGTGGTAGCACATGGCATTTCTTTCAGCAGTAAATTAGAAAATTATTGGATGTCTTCCTTCAGTTAAAACCTGGTTTGCGATGTTTTGAATAGCAGATTTATGTATTGAATTGTTAATTTGAATCGTCAAACTGACTACTAGCTATGGCCGACCAGCCCCAGGATATCAAACATGAATTGGCAGAAGGGTTTGAAGTCTTTAACCTGAAGAAGGTAGCCCAAAGCACCTTGGCTTTCGTTAAGCAGCCGAAGCGGGTAGTGGATTCGATTTATGAGGGCAAGGGAGAGTTTGTCAAACCCATAAAATACATTCTCACCATTGGCGCACCTGCATTATTACTCATCAATTTCTTTGATGTGGATACAGGAAAATTGGTGTCCGATAGCCTGACGCAGTCCGTACCTTCAGTGAATAGCCTCGATCCCCTTAAGCGTTATAATAGTCAGATTGAATTAGGAGTGATGACTCGGCTGGTCGCCAAACTCACAGGTGAGTATAATCCCATTATGTACTTTATGATTGCACCGCTCTTTGCTTTCTTTATGAAGCGGGCGCATCCGGATAAGTCGTTGCGGTACTACTATTTCCTTACTGCTGCGTGGTATATGTTGGGCGTTTATTGCCTCGCTGACCTTACTTCCGTCATCCTTTTCGGAGTTGGCGGTTGGGAAGTTCCAAACGCGGTTGATAAAGCGGATAGTGTTTGCCGTTTTCTATTTTCGGTGTATGTCCTCTTTTGCATTTTTCCGGGGAGCCTTGGATCGAGAACCTTCAAGTCGATTGCTGCCATTTCTCTTGGTTGGGTATCACCGTGATTGTAATCACTCCAATATTTTTAGCGATGATGTTTAATGAATTCAAACACCGGCCTCCCTGGAAACCGACCCGAACCATGGGTTATGAAACTACTGTGCTTACGGACTCTCTGATGAAGGCCCTTCAGTTGCCTGGCAAGGAAGGTTTATTAGTAACGGGTATTGAACCCAATTCTCCTGCGGAGATGGCAGGGGTAATGGAAGGGGACGTACTCGTTCGAATACAAGGTACCCGAATCATGAATGATGCGAGTGAACGGATTGTACTGGATACTATTTCTCCAGGCGCTTCTGTGAATGTCAGCATCAGGAGAAAAGGGCAGGAAGTTCACCTCATGATTCCATTGTTGGCGTATGACTCTGTGTTCAAGCCACGGCCTGTTGCCATTGGCATTATCTTTCCTTTCGAACCCAACTCCGTTAACCTGGCCGGGTTCAAGAATTCCGCGCGCATCACAGAGGTGATTTCGGACTCGCCGGCTGAAATCGCCGGACTGATGATCGGTGACCGTATCGTGCGGATTGATGGTGATACCCTGCATTCAAATCGGGCCCAACGGATTGCTTCCAACCGGTATGGCCAAAAGAAGGCTGGCGACACCACCCGGTTTTTGATCATGAGAAATGGAGCTCTGATGGATATTTCCGTGATCATGAAACTGCGCAAAGAAGTATACCCGTTGGAGAATTGACCTCATCCAGCCTGTCATCAAAGTGACTTCTATTGTACTAACTTGCATTGAATGAGGGGAATAGCCGCCATCGAAGAATATTTCCTCTTCCGGTTTTCGCCGGAGGATAGATACTACTTCCGGGCTCGCCTGCTGGTGAAGTTCGCCCTGGTATCAATCGCATTCGCTGTTGGCTATTGGGTGAACTCGTTCTTTACAGGGTTTCTGGCTGCGCGGTACCTGATGGTGGTGAGCGTCATCCTGTTTTCGGTTCAGCTGGTGTCTCTTCGAAATGGTGCATCGCTCCGGATGAATGCACACTTTTTTGTGCTCTTCTGCTGGGCCGTCGTTGCTGTCCTTACCCTTTGCTCAGGAGGCTTTCACTCCGCTGTGCTTCCCTGGATGACGCTGATTCCGATCATGGGCCTCCTTCTGCTGGGAAGACGCGTGAGTGTGGGGTGGGGCCTGATCGCAATCTTTTCTGTACTTGGCTTTTTATGGATGGATGATCGCGTGGTTATCCCATCCCGATGGGCTGTAGAGCAATCCGATTTTCTTACAGCCTCACTGTACATCGGACTTATTGGCCTTCTTCTGGCGATGACATCTGTATTTCAGGGCCAGGGAGTTGATCTTTTGGCAACCATCCGCCGTCAGAGCGACATCATTGAAAAGCACAACAGTGAAATTGCAGCACGCAATGAAACGCTGGAAGACGAAGTGGAGAAGCGCACCCGAGAGCTCCTCGATTACAACCAGCAACTGGAACAGTTTGCCTTTATTGCTTCCCACAACCTGCGGGCACCTGTCGCGAGCCTGCTCGGGCTGGGCAACCTGCTTGAAGTAAGTGCTGGCAACAAAGCAGACGTGGACCAGATTTGCGCCAACATGATCACTACAGCCCGTGAGCTCGACCGTGTGGTCCGCGATCTGAGCACCATCCTGGAGATCCGAAAGTCCAGCAACGCCGTGCTGGCCGACATCAACCTGGAAGAGGAGGTAAAACTCATTCGCGTAAGCCTGGAGCGGGAACTCGCTGCTCCCGGCGCGACATTGGAGACCGATTTTGCCGAGGTTCCGGTCATCCTGACTGTACGTCCATTGATGGATAGCATCCTCATGAACCTCATCAGCAATGCAATCAAGTACCGTCACCCGGACCGTGCGCCGCACATTGCAATACGCACAACACGCGAAGAGGGTGAAGTGTGCCTGTCGGTGAGCGACAACGGCCTGGGCATGGACCTGGACACCTACGGCGAGAAGTTATTTACGCTATATGGCCGCTTCCACAGCCACGTGGACGGCAAGGGCCTTGGCCTGTATCTCGTGAAGACCCACGTGCTGGCCATGGGCGGTCGGATCGATGTGGAGAGCGAATTGGAGAAGGGGACAACGTTTCGGGTGTTTTTGAAGAATTCGGGCCTGCTGCCCCCGAATACCTAGAATTTTTTTCTTCGCGCACTTAATCAGGAAAACCAGATAGCTCCAATGGATATTCCAATTTATATTTAGTTCATAGTTCGAGCGCAGGCTCAAGAATTCAAACTGCTATGAAACGAATAAACATCTTATTGGTTGATGATGAAGTGCTGATCAGGCAGGGACTGAGATCGCTGTTGGAGAAGGAGGGCTTTGTAGGCACTATTTACGAAGCGGGGAATGCGACCGAATTTCATCAACGTGTGGAGGCGCACCCCCTCGACGTTATTTTGTTGGATGTTCGACTTCCCGGTGTGAAGGGACCCGATCTTTTGGGTAGCGTGATGACCCGACCGAATCCACCCAAAGTAATTGCTGTAACCGGGATGGAGGGGGTGGAGTTAGTTATCAATCTGTTGAAGTTAGGCGTGAGTGGAATTGTTTTTAAACTGGATGGTTATGCAGAGATATCAAAAGCGATATGCGAAGTGATGAAGTCAGGGCATTATTTTCAGGAAAAGATAACCCGGATTATTGAAATCAATGCCTACCGGTGGGACCACGTTCCACCGGTATCGTTAAGTTTTCAGGATAACGAGCTGATTCAGATTATTTCCAGCGGACTTACAACCAAGGAGATGGCAGCAAAACTAAGAATGACCGAGGCGACTACAGAGACCTACCGTACAAGGTTGCTGAAGAAGCTGGGTGTCCCGAATACCGCTGCGCTCTTGGCGTATGCCTTTCGGAATGGAATTTTATGAGGAAGACGCTTCTGTGAACTGGTAATTGACTCTGGCCAGCAAACCCCGCTTTCCCTGGCTGTATTGAATTGGTGCGTTGAGAATGTTGGACCGCATGCGAAGCGAATTGTTCTTTGAATTTAGTACAGATACGAACTTCCCGACTTTGTAGAAAGCCGTTCCATCGTCTTCTACCTGGATGTTTAGTTGGTTGTTGGTCCAGGTCAGGCGGACTTCGACGTGCCAGGCTGAAGAGTGTTTGAGGGCGTTGCTGATCAGCTCTTGAACAATGCGCATAAGGTGCAGTGCGTCTTTGGCAGCAACGGGCTGTTCGGTGCCGGATTGAGAGAAGTGAATGGTTCCTCCTCCGGGACGCTCAAGGTTCTGACAAAGGGTCTTGATTCTCACTTCGAGTGAATCGTTGTCCATGTTTACGGGCATAAGACGTCGGGAGATCTTTCGAACAGATTCGACAACCTCCTGAAAGTCGGCGGTCATGCTGGTGATGAGCGCATCGGTTTCACGGGGGTCGACCTTGGCCCGGTCAAGGCGATCGAGGTAGAGCCGGAAGATGGAAAGCCGTTGGATGAGGTCATCGTGAAGTTCGGCGCCCATTTCTGTAATGATCTGGTCGGTGGCCTCAATAGCCTGGCGCGAGACTGCCGCCTCGAACGAGGCTTGGGATTTGAAAAACATAATTGATAAATTATTCTGCAAATATTAGACATTGGCAATGGTTTGAAAAAATTGAAATCACTATTCATCATGAAAAACGTACATCGCCTCCTGATTCTCCTGAGCCTGGGGCTATTCCCCGGTCTGGCGCCGGCCATGAATCCCAAGGTAGATTCCCTCCTCCGGGTTTTGGAGTCCAATGTGCCCGGCGACAAAGTGGAAGTACTCTGGGGTATTGCCTACGAGTTGTTTGATGTCAACAACGCCGAGGCGTTGTTTTATGCGACGCGTGCCTACCAGGAGGTGTGGAAAGGGGGCGACAGCCTGCAGATTGTGAAAGTGGGTACAACATACGGGCAATTGTTGAGGAGGATGGACCGGGTGGAGGAGTCGATGAACGTTTCGACCCAATTGCTGCCCATCGCCAAGCGGAATGACCTGAGAAAGTACACAAAGATGCTTTTGAATTCATTGGCACTAGGACATACTTTCAAACTTGAATATGATAATGCACTGGAGTACCATTTTGAGTCTTTGGCTATGCGTCAACGTGAAGGGAATTCCCAGGAAATTGCAGTTGCGCTGTTAAATATTGGAACTGTTTATTACAGTTTGGGTGACTATGAATTGTCGATTGAGCACCTAAATAAATCCTTAGAATTTTCATTGGCTGTTCATGATTCTACGAATTTACGCTATGTCTTCCAAAACATTGGCCTTGCCTTCACGATGCTCAAGAAATACGAATTGGCTTTAGATTATTTTGATCGAGCGTTGAAAATAGGTGAAGATTCCTCAAATAGGAATTTAACAGCTCCTACTGAATACGGCTTCGCTGAATGTTACTTCCACTCCGGGAAATATGACTCTTCCCGGGTTCACGCCTTGCGGTCATTAACCTTAGCCAAAGATGCAAATGATCAGCGATTTCAAATAATTAATCATATACTGCTTGCAAGAATTGCTCTACAATACAAGCAATTACTTGTGTGTAATAACTCTCTATCTCAAGCCGAGTTGTTTCGCAGACTCTCCGAGTATCCACAATTGCAGATTGAGATATGCAAAGTGAGGGCTGAGTATTATTCAGCAACTGGTGCCTATGAAGCGGCAACAAGATCTCTCAAGCAGCTAAGCCTGCTTCGGGAGGAGATAGTTGTAGACGAAGTAAACCGAGGCGTGAGGAGGGCTCACACGAAATTTGCGCAGGCAGAGAATGCCAGAAAAATAGAAATGCAATCAAAGATTATGGAACTTCAGGGGGAAGTCCTTTCACGGCTGCAATGGATTATTGCATTGTGTCTTGTCCTGGGGGTTGCCCTGGGGTGCCTCGCGTTAGTGTTCTTCAAGCTGAATAGGCAGAAGGAAAGAATCAATGAAATTCTGGATAAGCGTGTCAAAGAACGAACAGAAGAATTGAGCGCGCAACGGGATATGCTGCAGCATGAAGTCGACCAACAAGAGGTATTTCGGAGGAGAGTTTTCGAGCAAGTCATCGCCCTGACTTCAACGCTGAAGGGATTGTTACAACTGGGCAGAAGGGAAATTTCCAATAACCCATCCGTTTACTTTCAGGAAGCGGAAGCGACAACTGCCCGGATCGGGGAAGTGGTTGCTGAATATCGCAACAGCGGCAAAGTGATGAGGCAATAGAGAAACCCTGCCAGATTTTGTCTGACAGGGTTCGGCACGTTCGCGCTTGAGACTTACCGATCTTCTGCTCCCAAGCCGCCGATGGGCGCCGTGGTTGTACTGGAGACAGCATGAAGTTCAGCCTTCTTAGTCGGTGCCTTTGTAACCCTGGAAGCCCCGAGTGATAGGACGACTGCAGCGACAGCAAGAATAATGATAGCCTTTGTTTTCATATTGGTAGAGTTAGAGTCTCAAAATCAACCTTTAGGATCATTAGCGCCACCACCTGCTCCGCCATCGCGTGGCTTAATCTCTTGTTCGGTGCATGCTGTGACGCTCATGGCGCTGACGATAAAAAGGATGGCGATGTAAATGAATTTTTTCATTGGTAAATTGGGTTTTGGTTTTTTGGTTTGAATTTTTCTTCTTGCCTGGTAAACAATGGTCAAAGGTTGCATATGCGTATAAACCTATG
>JANNAZ010000095.1:0-4802 GCA_031384895.1 Cyclobacteriaceae bacterium
CCCCATACATGAATGCTGCACCGTGAAGCATACAGACAAAGGTGTGCGGGTAGATAAGACCTTTGCGCTGGCAGACCTCTAAGTAAAACCAATGAAAGATATCGGGCTCGTCCTTTCCGGTGGTGGTGCGCGGGGAGCCGCACACATTGGTGTGATCCAGGCGCTGGAAGAGTTTGGAATCAAGGCCACTCGAATTTCCGGAACAAGTGCCGGTTCTATAGTCGGCGCCCTCTATGCCCAGGGATATTCGCCCAAGGAAATGCTGGAAATCACCAGCCAGGTTACTGTGTACAATTCCGTTCGTCCTTCACTCGCGCCCGGTGGGTTGCTCCGCATGGATGGATTGCGGCAACTTCTTAAAAACAGGTTACCGGATGACTTTTCAAAGCTGAAAATTCCGTTGACCATTGCCGCAACAGAGATCCGGCGTGGTGAGTTGATGTATTTTGATTCGGGTGAGCTCATTCCTGCCATCCTGTCCTCTTGCTGCATTCCCGGCGTATTTAGCCCGATACCTTTTAATGGCGATTTGTACGTGGATGGGGGCCTTCTTGACAACCTCCCAGCCAAGGCACTTCACGGCAAATGTGACTTTCTGATCGGTTCACATTGCAACAAAGTCAGTCCCTCGTTTGACGTAACAAACATGAAGCTTGTCATTGAGCGAAGCCTCCTGATGGCAATAGGGGCCAATACGTTACAAAGCAAGAATCTCTGCGATCTGGTCATTGAGCCAAGCGGGCTGGATAAATTCAGCAGTTATGATATTGGGAAAGCCAAAGAGATTTTTGACCTTGGGTATAAATTCACCAAAGAGAACTTCAAACAGACACATTTTGAAAAGATACTGGGCTAATGGCAAATGAATTGACTTTCCTTGAGGAAATAGTAAGGGGGATACCGGATGAACTTCCGGAACCACAGCCGTATGACGATTCGGTAAGTCATGCGCCTCGACGGAAAGACCTGCTTTCGGAAGCGGAAAAGAAGCTAGCGATCGCCAATGCCTTGCGGTATTTTCATCCCCGCCATCACGGAATCCTTGCTCCTGAGTTCTACGAAGAGCTCAAGGCCTTTGGACGCATTTATATGTATCGGTTCCGGCCTGGCTATGCAATGCATGCGCGCCCGATCCAGGATTACCCGAGCCGATCACAACAGGCGGCGGCCATTATGCTGATGATTCAGAATAACCTGGATCCCGCAGTGGCCCAACATCCACATGAGCTGATCACCTATGGCGGCAACGGGGCTGTCTTCCAGAATTGGGCCCAGTATGTACTTACGATGAAGTACCTGGCCAGCATGACTGACTTGCAGACACTTCACATGTACTCGGGCCATCCCATGGGACTTTTCCCTTCGTCAAAGGGTGCGCCACGTGTGGTGGTCACAAACGGAATGATGATCCCGAATTACTCGCGACCTGACGATCTGGAAAAGTACAATGCCCTGGGTGTAACCCAATACGGTCAGATGACAGCTGGGTCCTATATGTATATCGGGCCGCAAGGCATTGTGCATGGCACAAATATCACGTTGTTGAATGCGGGCCGAATGATTGCCAAGCGGGGAGAAGGTCTGGAAGGTAAGCTGTTTGTTTCTTCCGGTCTGGGTGGAATGAGTGGAGCGCAGGCGAAGGCCGGCAAAATAGCAGGGTGCATATCTGTGATTGCGGAAATAAACCCTAAGGCTGCCCACAAAAGGCATGAGCAAGGATGGGTAGATGAGCTGACTGCCAACATGGACGAACTTGTTAAGCGCGTTGCTGAGGCAAAACGAAACCGCGAAGCGGTATCGCTGGCTTACCTGGGTAACATTGTGGACGTGTGGGAGCGATTTGCATTTGAAGAGTTGCATGTGGATCTGGGCTCTGATCAAACTTCGCTGCACAATCCGTGGTCTGGAGGGTATTATCCCGCGTCATTGTCTTTTGAAGAAGCCAACCTGAAAATGGTTGAGGACCCTGATGGCTTTAAACAGGCTGTTCAGGATTCTCTTCGACGGCAGGTTACGGCTATCCACCATCACGTTGCCCGCGGGACCTATTTTTTCGATTATGGAAACGCCTTTTTATTGGAGGCGTCCAAAGCAGGGGCGGATGTGATGTCCGATGATGGACTGACTTTCAAGTTCCCGTCTTATGTTCAGGACATCATGGGACCGATGTGTTTTGATTTTGGATTTGGCCCCTTCCGGTGGGTATGCACTTCCGGCAAGCCGGAAGACCTGGCGGCTACAGATGCACTAGCGGCAGACGTTCTGACAGATTTATTGAAGACAGCACCGGATGAGATTAAGTCGCAGCTGAAAGACAACCTGGAGTGGATTAGAAACGCAGCTGAGAATAAGCTGGTCGTTGGTTCTCAGGCAAGGATTCTGTATGCCGATGCCGTGGGCAGAGTTCGCATTGCCGAGGCATTCAACCTGGCCATCCGGGAAGGAAAGATTGGCCCCATTGTATTGGGTCGCGACCATCATGATGTGTCGGGTACGGATAGTCCGTATCGGGAGACGTCAAACATTTATGATGGATCACAGTTTACAGCGGACATGGCCATTCACAATGTTATTGGGGATTCCTTCCGCGGGGCCACCTGGGTGTCGATTCACAACGGTGGTGGAGTAGGCTGGGGCGAAGTCATCAATGGAGGTTTCGGTATGCTGCTTGATGGAACCGTGGACACAGATCGAAAAGTAAAGAGCATGCTTTCTTTTGACGTGAACAATGGAATTGCCCGGCGTTCATGGGCAAGGAATAGCGGCGCTATGCTTACAGCTGATCGGGCACAGAAGTTGGCCGAGGATCTTCAGATCACGATACCTTACCGGGCCAATGACCAGGCCATCGATAAGCTCTTCCAGTAGAATTTTCCATTGGCCTTATAGTTACGATGCTTCGACCTCTCTACCTGCTATTGTTTAAGATCTTTGGATGGAAGATCAACGGGAAGTTGCCAGACGGATATCCTAAATATATCCTTGCAGTAGCCCCGCACACCAGCAATTGGGATTTCCCTGTGGGGCTCGCCGCGCGCAGTATTTTGCGGATCCGGAACGCTCAGTTTTTGGGGAAAAGTCAATTATTTGTACCCCCGATAGGTTGGTTCTTTCGCGTGCTTGGCGGTCACCCAGTTGACCGGAGCAGCAATCATGATATGGTAGATCAGGTAGTTAATATTTTTGCGAAGCATGAGAAGTTTATTTTGGCAATGGCTCCGGAAGGAACTCGAAAGAAGGTGGCCAAGCTTCGGACTGGATTCTATTTTATTGCAAAAGGGGCCAACGTTCCTATTGTTCCTGTTGGCTTTGACTTTGGCAAGAAGGAAATTGCTATTGGCCAGCCTTTGATTCCGGGTGACGACATGGAGCGGGACATGGAAACCCTTCTGGCGTTTTATCGCACCATTCAAGGCAAGAACCCGGAACTTGGACTAGATTAATTTTACTATTCCCTGGAGTTACATATTTTTGCCGCCTGGTATAAAATCAAAAACCAACTATGAACAAATTCAAGCTATCCATTTCAACTTTGCTTGTTGTCCTCAACGTCGGGGCAGCGATGGCTCAGGCATCGGTATCTATTGGCCTGAAAGGCGGGTTGAATTTTGCGACTATAAACACAAGTAGCGTAGCTGCGGCGTATGATAGCCGGACCGGTTATCATTTTGGAGCCTTCCTTAATGCCAAGTTTACGAAACTGGCTGTTCAGCCAGAGATTATTTACTCGCGGCAAGGATCATCAAACGATGAACTCGATTATATAAATATCCCGATTCTGCTGAAGTTCTATCTTGTTGCAGGTCTTAATATTCAGGCTGGACCTCAGTTTGGATTCCTTACAAAAGCAACTGCGGGGGGTGTTGATATCAAGAGTCTTTACAAGTCCTCTGATGTCAGCATTGGCCTTGGGGCTGGCTGGGATATTAAGAAATTATGTATTGATGCTCGTTACAACCTGGGTATTACGGAGATCAATGATGCGGGAGCACAAGCTACGAAGAACCAGGTATTTCAACTAAGTATAGGTTACAAGCTCTTCAAGTTAGGAAATTAGAGATTCGAAACTTTCAAGAAAAGCCGTTGGAGATGACTCAACGGCTTTTTTGTTTGTGTAATTTTGAAGTTGATGAATCGTTACGAACAAGTCCTCAATTATCTTTATCAGGCCTTGCCGATGTACCAGCGGGTGGGGGCAGTTGCGTACAAGAATGACCTCAACAATACGCTTGACTTGTGTGAAGCGCTTGGCAACCCGGAGCGCAAATTCAAGTCGGTACACATTGCGGGTACCAACGGAAAGGGCAGCACATCCCACATGCTGGCCTCCGTTCTCCAGGCAGCAGGCTTCAAAACCGGGCTCTACACGTCTCCCCACTTAAAGGAATTCACAGAGCGAATAAGAATAGACGGGCAAGAGGTTGCGCATGAATTTGTAATTGATTTCGTCGATCGGATGCGGCCCCTAATGGATCAGCTTGAGCCTTCCTTTTTTGAAATGACCGTGGGCATGGCCTTCGATTATTTTTCCCGACAACAGGTCGATATTGCGGTGATCGAAGTGGGCCTTGGGGGACGACTGGACTCCACCAATGTGATTATTCCCGAGCTCTCTGTGATTACCAATATAAGTTTTGATCACAAGGCACTGCTTGGCGACACACTTCCCAAGATTGCGTTTGAAAAGGCGGGGATTATAAAGCCCGGAGTTCCTGTCATTGTAAGCGAGCGCCAGGAGGAAGTTGAAGATGTATTTATCACCCGTGCAGCACATGCGCAATCGTCGATTGCCTTTGCCTCAG
>JANNAZ010000101.1:0-7315 GCA_031384895.1 Cyclobacteriaceae bacterium
GATAGGTGGTTCCGGTTTCATTTCCTCCTTGACGGGGGACTCCTCCTTTTTCTTTTTATCGAGGTCAATCTTGCCAAGCACTTTGATGCCCTCAAGCTTCGAAGCCTCGCGCACTATTTTTTCCGGTTGCGCAACTTCCTCTTTACCCTTGATTTCCTTCGAGCCAAGATTCTTGATGAGGATGTTCTCGTCGTCGTCCGCTTTCTTTCGGTGCCCTTCAGGGCCACTTTGGGTCGGCAGGGAATCGGCGTGTTTTGTTCCTATAGTAAGAACCGATGCTTCAATTTTCTCTGAGGCCGAGGAAGCGTACTCTTTGGCAAGCATGGCAAATTGCTCAGATGTCAGCTTTGCGTTGGGGTTATTTTCTACGACAAGCCCCTTCTTTGCTAGAAATTCCAATATGGTATTGTGACCCACATTGAGTTTTCTAGAAGCCTGCCCCAACCGTATCATCTTTTCTTCTGCCATGTTCAAAATTGACTATGTTTTAATTGATTTTATGTGACTTTGCAATGAATTTATTCGAATTCCTTGCTCAATACAGCGACAACATTATCAACCGTTTCTTCTTCCAGGTCAGTGCGGCGAACGAGTTCCTCTTTGTTCAGGGCAAGTACACTCTTTGCTGTATCTAGACCGATCTGCTTAAGTTGATCAATGACCCAGCTCTCGATTTCATCGGAGAATTCATCAAGGTCAACATCCTCTTCTCCGGTTGCCTGTTCACCTAATTCACGGAACACATCGATTTCCATTCCCACGAGACGGCTAGCCAGTTTGATATTCAATCCGCCTTTGCCAATCGCCAGGGAGACCTGGTCAGGCTTGAGATAGACAGAAACCCGGTTGTTTTCCTTATCTATTTTCATGTTCACCAGCTTTGCAGGACTAAGCGCACGCTGTATAAACAGCTCGAGATTCTCTGTGTAGTTGATGACGTCGATATTTTCATTTTGTAGTTCACGAACGATGGCGTGAATGCGAGAACCTTTCATTCCAACGCATGCTCCCACGGGATCGATCCGGTCATCATAAGACTCAACGGCCACCTTAGCCCGCTCCCCAGGCTCCCGTACAGCTTTCTTGATGGTGATTAGTCCATCATAAACTTCGGGTACTTCCTGTTCAAAGAGCCGTTCCAGGAGAACAGGGGTTGTTCGTGAAAGAACGATTTTCGGACTTCCATTGACCATTTCTACTTTGTGGACGATCGCACGAACATTTTCCCCTTTGCGATACCGATCTTTTGGAATCTGCTCACTGCGAGGAATTGAAATTTCATTTCCTTCTGCATCTATGAGCAGAACTTCACGACTGAGTACCTGATAGACTTCGCCCGTGATGATTTCTCCGACAATGTCTTTATATTTTTGAAAGAGAATGTCCTTCTCCAGGTCTTTTACCTTTTGCATGAGCGTCTGGCGTGCTGTCGTGACTGTACGACGCCCGAAATCCTCAATTTCTATCGGCTCAGAAACTTCTTCTCCAACTTCAAAGTCAGGCTCAATCTTGCGGGCTTCTGTCAAACTGATCTTGTCATGATCCCAAATATCTTCTGAGTCATCTTCCACAATCTCACGAATGCGGTAGATTTCCAGATCACCCTTGTCGGCGTTAATAATGATGTCAAAGTTGTCATCGTAGGTGTACTTCTTCTTAATCATCGTGCGGAACACGTCTTCCAGAATTCTTATCATGGTAGGACGGTCGATGTTCTTCTGCTTTGCAAAATCAGCAAATGATTCAATCAGATTGGATATATCCATAACACTAATTATTTAAAAGATACCGTTACAAATGCTTTTTCAATTTCTTCAAATCGAACAATTACTTCTTTTTGAAGGATGCTTTTTCCCTCCTTAACCTCCTCGCTCAAAACAATTTCCTGTTCATCCATGCGGATCAGTTTTCCGCTGACCAGGGTTTTGTCGCGCCGATGAACCTTAAGTCCGCGACCGACATTCTTGCGATACTGCCGCTTGAACTTCAACGGGTGATCAAGCCCGTGTGTGGTTACTTCGAGAATGTATTGGCTGGATCCAAAGTCCAACTCATCCAGTTTGGCAGATACCGCTCTGCTCAACTCACTGCAATCGCCAATGGTTACTCCGTTGTCTCCGTCGATGATGATGGTTATTTTGGACAGGTTTTTCGCGGAAGCGACAACATCCACCAAAAAGTGGCTTGTTTTCAAGCTTTCAGTCACCAAATCCCTCAATTTTGCCTGTATTTCCATTTTTTGATAAACAAAGAGGGGACTTTCGGTCCCCTCTTTCATTGTTCCTTAAGAAGTAATGCAAAGGTAGTTCTTTTTTATGTTATGCCAAATTTCACCTGTTTTGACCATGTGGGTATGCTACCGGCTCCTGCCCTTTCTTCACAGTGCCTTATCATTCTTTTTTCATTTTGCTGCGGAGCCAAGAAGGAAAAACCTGAGCAGGCGGCCCCTCAGACTGGTCACGGCCCCTGCATTTCTGGTTAGCTATCAGCAAGAATAGTTATTCTTCGGTGAGTCGCTTGAGGTAAACCCCATAGCCACTTTTTTCAAGGGGCTTCGCAAGTGCAACCAACTGCTGTTTGGAAATGTAATTCATGCGATAAGCGATTTCCTCAATGCAGCCTATCTTCAATCCCTGCCGTTGTTCAATCACTTGGATAAAATTTCCAGCTTGCATCAACGAGTCGAATGTTCCCGTGTCGAGCCAGGCAGTGCCCCGACTCATCATGCCCACGCGAAGTTTACCTTGTTTCAGGTATGCATTATTGATGTCTGTGATTTCCAACTCGCCCCTGGAACTGGGTTTAAGTGCTTTCGCCATTTGCACGACTTCGTTGTCGTAAAAGTATAGGCCAGGAACGGCGTAGTTTGACTTGGGCTGAGCGGGTTTTTCTTCAATGGAAATTGCCCGATTATCCTTTCCAAATTCAACAACACCATATCGTTCGGGGTCCTGAACGTGATAAGCGAACACAACACCGCCATCAGGATCTGTATTCTCCTGCAGCAGTTCGATCAAACCTGATCCATAAAACACATTGTCCCCAAGCACGAGCGCAACTTTATCATTGCCAATGAATTTTTCGCCTATGATAAATGCCTGCGCAAGCCCTTCTGGCCGTGGCTGTTCGGCATAGGTAAAGTTGCAACCGAGTTGTCGACCATCACCTAAGAGGCGCTGGAAGAGCGGAAGATCATGTGGTGTAGAAATAATCAGGATTTCCCGGATGCCGGACATGAGCAATACGGACAGCGGGTAGTACACCATGGGCTTATCATAAAGCGGCATAAGCTGTTTGCTTATGACAAGCGTCAGAGGGTGAAGTCGTGTTCCGGATCCTCCGGCCAGAATTATTCCTTTCATCTGTTTTCTTTTAACATATCCCTTAGCCGAGAGATTGTATACCGTATACAAACGTAATTCCGCACACGCCCCGAGTTACACTAGCGATCATGGTACATCCGGTCATAATATTCCCGATAGGCTCCCGAAGTTACGCTATCAAGCCAATCTTTGTTGTCAAAGTACCAGTCAACTGTTTTCGCAAGGCCGGTTGGGAAATCGACAGACGGACTCCAGCCCAGTTCCCGCTTAAGCTTTGTGGCATCGATGGCATAACGCAAGTCGTGCCCCGGCCTGTCTCTCACAAAGGTAATCAGTCGGGCAGCGGTGCCTTCCGGCTGCCTCATCCGGGTATCCATGGTACGGCAGAGCAAATGAACCAAATCAATATTCTTCCACTCGTTATTGCCACCTATGTTGTAGGTTTCACCAGCTTTTCCTTTGTGAAGAATCACATCAATCGCCGAGGCATGGTCCTCGACATATAGCCAATCACGCACATTCTCTCCTTTGCCATAGACCGGAAGGGGCTTCCCGTTGATGACATTATGAATCAGTAGTGGGATAAGTTTTTCGGGAAAATGATTTGGGCCGTAGTTGTTAGAACACCTGCTGATGACGGCAGGGAATCCATAACTGTGGTAGAATGCATTAACGAAGTGATCGCTGGCCGCTTTCGAAGCAGAATATGGAGAGCGCGGATCAATGGGGGATTCTTCCGAAAAAAGGCCCGCAGAGCCGAGAGAGCCATACACTTCGTCTGTGGAAATATGATAAAAGAGCTTGTCGTGGAAGGCCTCTTTCCAACTGGCCTTGGCGGAGTGAAGAAGGTTCAACGTTCCCACAACATTCGTCAATGCAAAGTCTGCAGGATTTTCCAGGGATCGGTCTACGTGCGATTCAGCGGCCAGATGAACGATGCTGTCAAACTTTTCGCGCAGCAAGAGATCCATAAGAAACGCCGAATCCAGAATGTCACCGAGAACGAATTTATAATTGGGAGATTTTTCAATTTCCCTAAGATTTTCAAGATTCCCGGCATACGTGAGCTTGTCGAGGTTAAAAATAGTGTAATCCGGATATCGTTTGACGAACCGACGTACCACGTGTGATCCAATGAATCCCGCTCCGCCGGTAACCAATATCTTCCGCTTCATCGGGTGTAGGTGTCAAAGTTCTTGTGGTCGCGCAAGTACAGTTCTTCGTGTGACAGCGTCTTAAAATATTCGTATGTAATCTTCAGCCCTTCGCGCCGAGAAACTTTCGGTTCCCAATGAAGAATTTTCTTTGCCTTCGTGATGTCGGGCTGGCGTTGGAGTGGATCATCTTTGGGCAAAGACTTGAAAATAATCTTCTGCTTTGTACCGGTCAACTGAATGATCTCTTTGGCGAAATCGAGAATGGTGATTTCATCTGGGTTGCCAACATTTACCGGCAGATGATAGTCTGCCATCAAAAGGCGATAGATTCCTTCTACAAGATCATCAACATAACAGAAAGAACGAGTTTGCATCCCGTCGCCAAAAACGGTCAGGTCTTCGCCGCGGATAGCTTGTCCGATAAACGCCGGAAGAACACGACCGTCATTAAGCCGCATACGTGGTCCGTACGTATTAAAAATTCGAATGATTCGTGTATCAACTTTGTGGTTAGTATGGTAGGCCATCGTAATGGCTTCCTGGAAGCGCTTCGCCTCATCGTAGACGCCGCGTGGCCCAACCGGGTTTACGTTTCCGTAATATTCTTCCGGCTGTGGATGGACGGTAGGATCGCCATACACTTCCGAAGTAGAGGCGACCAGAATTCGCGAACCCTTTACTCGCGCAAGTCCGAGGAGGTTATGGGTTCCGAGTGAACCAACCTTAAGCGTTTGAATTGGAATCTTCAAATAGTCAATAGGGCTGGCCGGTGAAGCAAAGTGAAGAATGTATTGAAGGTCACCGGCGACGTGAACAAATTTGGATACGTCGTGGTGATGAAACTCAAAGTCCGCTAACGGAAACAGGTGCTGAATATTCTTCATTTCACCCGTGATCAAATTGTCCATTGCGATAACGTGGAAGCCCTCGCGGATAAACCGGTCGCAGAGATGGGAGCCTAGGAATCCGGCGGCACCGGTGATTAGTATTCTGGGCTTAGCCATGGATGGATTTTCTTCCTATGCTGATATACGTAAAGCCGATGTTTTTCATATCGTGAAGATCATACAGGTTTCGGCCATCAAAAATGACTTTGGATTTCATCAAGGCTGCCAATTTACCAAAATCGGGCGCGCGAAATTCCGGCCATTCGGTTGCAATGAAAATTGCGTCGGCGTCCTTGGCCGCCTCGTAGGGTGTATTGTGGTAGGTGATGCGGTTGCCAATAATTTTCCTGACGTTATCCATCGCCTCGGGATCGTGTGCCCGGATGGTGGCTCCGGCTGCGAGCAGTGCCTCAATATTGTAAAGCGCAGGAGCTTCCCGGATATCGTCTGTATGAGGCTTGAAAGATAAACCCCAAAAGGCGATGGTCTTTCCTTTGAGGTCACCGAAGTGTTTCTTTATCCGAGGTACTAGTTTTGTTTTTTGCGCTTCGTTCACTGCCATGACCGATCTCAAAATTTGAAAGTCATAGGTATTGTCCTCTGAAGTTCTGGCTAGTGCCTGAACATCTTTCGGAAAGCAACTGCCGCCATAGCCGATGCCGGGAAACAAAAAGCGTTTACCGATACGGTTATCGGTTCCTAATCCCTTGCGTACGGCGTCAACATCTGCCCCAACTTTTTCACACAGGTTGGCGATTTCGTTCATGAATGTAATCTTGGTTGCAAGGAACGCGTTGGCAGCATACTTGGTCAGCTCAGCTGAACGTTCATCCATAAATAGGATAGGATTCCCCTGACGGACAAAGGGGGCATACAAGGTTTCCATAGTCTTACGGGCGCGCTCAGAGGAGGATCCGATGACAACACGATCTGGCTTCATGAAATCCTCTACTGCAACCCCTTCTCGCAAAAATTCCGGATTGGATACAACATCAAATTCAGCTGCAGCAGTGGCTTTGATTTCTCCTGTAACCCGCTCGGCAGTACCTACGGGAACGGTACTCTTGTCGACAATAACGGTGTACTGGTGAAGCAAGCTGCCCAGGTCACGGGCCACCCCAAGGACATATTTTAAGTCAGCCGCCCCGTCATCTCCAGGAGGAGTTGGAAGCGCAAGGAAAATAACCTGAGCGCCCTGAATCCCTTCTCTCAGGGAGGTCGTGAAGGACAAACGATCCTGCTTGATGTTTCGGTCGAAAAGGGTGTCCAGCCCGGGTTCGTAAATCGTGATTTTCCCTGCCTTCAGGCTGGCTACCTTCTGTTCATCAATATCTATACAGATTACCGTATTGCCGGTCTCGGCAAAGCACGTCCCAGTAACCAGCCCCACATACCCTGTTCCAACAACCGCTATTTTCATTCCAAGTCGTTAACTGGCCAAAAATAGCGCTTTGGCCCAAGAAATACTCCAAATTGAGTGAAATAACGAACCTAACAGTCGTTTGGTTACTGTTTTTGGTTGACGTACTTTTGAAATCCATTAAAGAAATAATGACATGCAAATGACGACTGAGGCCCCTCCAATGCTTGGATTTGACCTCTCCGAGGGCCAACAGATGATGGCCCAAATGATTAGCGATTTTGGCGAGAAGCACATTCGCCCAAACATCATGAAGTGGGATGAATCTCAGGAGTTTCCTGTAGCCCTCTTCCGTGAAATGGGAAAGCTGGGGCTCATGGGGGTTCTGGTGCCTCATGAATACGGCGGCGCTGGACTTACCTACAAAGAATATGTAACAGTGATTGCAGAGATTTCCCGAATTGACGGCTCCATCGGGCTTTCTGTTGCGGCGCACAATTCGCTGTGTACGAATCACATCCTGCAGTTTGGAACAGAAGAGCAAAAGCTAAAGTACCTGCCCAAGCTTGCCACAGGGGAGTGGATAGG
>JANNAZ010000113.1:0-3161 GCA_031384895.1 Cyclobacteriaceae bacterium
AATCGACCTGGGTGGCACAAAGACCGAAGGGGCAATCCTTGGCCCCGGCGGTATTGACGAGATAGTATTTAGAGATCGGATCACTACGGGGGCAGCACTTGGATACGAGCATATTATCAAGCAAGTGCAAGCACTGGTTGATGCCATGGAGCAAAAGGTTGGATTTCGACCGGCGCACATCGGCATTGGCACACCGGGTACGCTGGATCCAACCACAGGGACGATGCGTGGCTGTAACTCGGAGTGCCTCAACGGTCGCCGCCTGAGAGAGGACCTCATAAACGCATTACGAATGGATGTCTCACTGGCAAACGACGCTAACTGTTTTACTTTGGCAGAAACAAAAATGGGTGTAGTAAAGCAATTCTATCCAAAAGCTGAAGTTGTCTTCGGTGTGATCATGGGCACCGGTGTGGGTGGCGGTTTGGTGGTGAATGGAAAAGCGATCCAGGGCCTGCACGGGATCGGAGGGGAATGGGGGCATAATTTCCTGGATGACTCGGGCGGGCCGTGCTACTGCGGCAAGTCCGGGTGCGTTGAGAAGATTCTTTCGGGTCCTGCTCTGGAACGGTATTACAATGGTCTGTCTGGAAATAATCTTGGCCTGTCGGAAATCCGAGAGCGGGCAATGACAGGTGAAGAGGAGGCAGTCATAACCATGAAACGGCTGACAAATTTCTTTGGGAAAGCGATAAGTGTGATTATCAACATTGTAGATCCAGATGTTATTGTAATTGGAGGCGGGGTCGGCAGAATCCCGGAACTTTACACGGAAGGAAAAAAAGTTCTCGGCCAGTACATATTTAATGAGGGCAAGGTCCAAACGCCGATCGTGGCCCCTGTCCTGGGCGACAGCGCCGGTGTTTTCGGAGCGGCATACCTTGCCGCAAGTATTAGTTGAGAAGAGACAATGAAAAGAACGGTGATTATCATCAGTGTGATTTTTCTGCTTCTCTTTGGAAGCCTTCAACTGTATGTCTTCCTGTCGCGCCCAACTCCAACTGAAGAGCTTAGAATCCGGCTGGCTCAATTACCAGAGATTGTGTTGACAGGACTTGACGGATCGGAATTTTCATTGCCAAGTGATAAGCCCTTGGTGCTGATCTATTTCAATTCCGAATGTGATCATTGCCAGCGCGAACTGAAAGACATTAGAGAGCATATAGAATTGTTCTCCTCGAGCAGCGTCGTTTTGATGTCCTCACAATCACTCGAAGAATTTACTTCGTTTGCCAACGGATTGAATTTCGTTAATTCTCCAAACGTAAGGTTTGGCCGAATCAGGCCGGAGCAATTAGCTGAAACGTTTGGACAGCTTGCCCTTCCTCAGATTTTTCTGTTCGCGGGTAATGGAAAACTAATCACACTGTTCAGTGGAGAGAAGAAGGCTTCTGAGATTGCGGCGTCTATACGCTAGTGAATTATTTCTTTTCATCTACGCCGCCTTCAAGTTTCTTGACGTAATCCGCCAGGAAAGGGAAGGAGAAGCTGAATACTAACCTCCA
Source organism: Cyclobacteriaceae bacterium (assembly GCA_031384895.1). GTDB lineage: Bacteria > Bacteroidota > Bacteroidia > Cytophagales > Cyclobacteriaceae > ELB16-189. Next base: position 1,506 of record JANNAZ010000113.1, read on the forward strand.
GCGATCCCAGGCCAGGTCTGTTGTCGCAGTCGGGTCCAGAATTCCGCCTCCGCTGCCATCCGGAAAGTTGAGAAGCTTGGGGATGGTTTGCCGCGCTCCGGTATGTGTCACGCCGAGGGTGATGTCTGCGCCTTTGAAATCGAGGACGACTCCGCCGCCGACGTTGTAAAAGTCAGCTTTCCAGGAGCTGTTGGCGGCTTCTGTTTTGCGTTCTAAAAACCGCGTAATATCATTGCTGACAGATGAATAATCCGTGCTAAAACTTGCGAAGCCGGAGACATGTTGGCTAAGATAGAATTCCATACCCAGGCCTGCATTCCAAACACTATTCATTTGATCGGTCAGAACAAACCCAATTGGTGGGCTGGTCAGATTGCTTTGACTCACGTGATTCGCAGCTGTCATGATGACATATTTTGGTACACTGGAATACCATTCGGTACTCAGGTGCAACTTATTTTTGCCAAATGCCCGGGTTGCCCCAAATCCGATCGCCCAGGGCGACTGCGTCTTGACTTCAAGGCCCTCCTGACTGCTCGTAGAATAGGTTTCAGGCTTGGTAACTAAACCCGGGATCTCACTGTAGAATTCCTGGTAGCCGTAAGAGCCCGTCCCAGAAAGTCGAACCATCGGTGTTTTCACGGTGACACCTAAATCCCATTTCCCGAATGTACCCGATACGCCAGCCTTCCAGAGTAAACCACTCTCGGTGAAATTGAAATTTCTTCGAAACTGGTAGACCGCTACTTCATTGGCAGCTGATAAAGCCGAAAGTTCTATGTTGGACCCCTTGGTTTGGGAATTTGTCACATAGTTGGTAGTCAAACCTACACTGATTTTCTTGCTCATGGGGTGTGACCAAGTCAATCCCAACCATTGCTCATTTCCTTTGATATTAATAATCATTTCCCCTGAAAACCATTCGTCTCCCGCAAGTGCGGGTAGAACATCCTTGTTGACTTCATCTTTGAATGAGGTGCTTAGATCGGACAACTGCCGGTTCATGATGGCGTAGGCAAAAAAGTGGTTGGGTAGCCGTCTTATTCTGAAAGTACCCGCAGCCAGTGTGGGTACACCACGTACCTCCGCTTTGGATGCGCTTTGCTTTGATCCAAAAGCATCAGTTGCACTCAGCGAGTTATATTCGTAAACACTGGCACTAAGCAGGAATGCCGGATTCTTAATCACGGCAAGACGGCCCGGGTTATAGTAGACCGCTCCCAGGTCATCCACACCTCCGATGACCGATCCGCTGAGCAACATTGATTTGGTTCCATATTGCTGAGTCCAATAGTGACCATCCTGCCCATATGATCCGGCTGAAATTAAAGTCAGGGCAAGCCAAAGCCAAAGCCAAAGCACGGGTAGTTTTTTACGCATTTTCTTTCGGTTTGGATTGTGTTCTAAAAAAGACTGCAACAAAAATAAAGATGAGAACCAGAATAAGCGGAAGAATAGTTAGATACCTAAGTGTGAGTTGCGGGCCTGCACTATCGATAGACTGCCCCATGATCGGAAGGACCATTGATGTGGCCACCATTCCTGCCCCACCCATGACCGATAGCCCGAGGGCTCCTGATTTGGGTATGCGCTCAGAGACAAACCCTAACATGGTTGGCCAGAAATAGCAAACCCCAACAGCGAAGAAAACGGCGG
>JANNAZ010000177.1:0-3864 GCA_031384895.1 Cyclobacteriaceae bacterium
GTTTGGGCTGGCTGGCCTGCGGCTGGGTTGGCTCGCTTCCCGGAATAAGGAAATACTGGAGCAGATCGTTGCCTACAAAGACTATTTAACCATCTGCAATAGTTCAACGAGTGAAGTGCTTTCACTGATTGCGCTCAGGCACAAGGGTAAATTCATTGAACCGAATCTTCTGAAGATCCGGACGAACCTTGAAATTTTAGCGGCTTTTCAACTAAAGCATAAAGATTTAATAACCCTGCCCATGCCGCAGGCCGGCTCCACAGTATTTATCCGCCTTAACCTTCAAGAATCGGCGCTGAATTATTGTGAGCGCCTGGTTCAAGAGACTGGAATCATGCTGCTGCCTTCAGAAATGTTTGATTTTGGCACGCGTCATGCGCGAATTGGCCTGGGCCGAGAGCAAATTCCGGTGGCTCTCGATGCATGGGATAAGTATATCAGCCGATAGTAAATTTACGGGCTAGTTTACGGATTGAATATTATCGAAATTGCCATTGCTGATTCATACCCTATGAAAACAATTATCATACTCTTCCTTGCATGCCTGTCGCTCTACGAAGGTGCTGCACAAACAAATCCTCTTTGGAATGAGAAGAAGGTGAAGAATTACCTTCCGCACATGACCGTGCCTGAGGTCAATGATTTCCTTACGCGTTCCGACATGGTTATCATTCCCATAGGGGCTATGGAACAGCACGGATACCATCTCCCGATGGGAACAGACTTCATCAATGGCGTGGAGCAGTGCAAACTGATTGCTCAACAGCGGGATATTCTGGTGGCACCCGTATTGATGGCGGGGCAGTCACCTTATCACATGGGATTTGCCGGGACAATCACCATTAAGGCTGAGACGATCATTCAGGTTCATATGGAGGCCATTGAAAGCCTGATCAGTCATGGCTTTAAGCGATTCGTTATCCTCAACGCGCATACCGGCAATACAGCGGTCAGTGCCCTCCTCGTGGACAAAGTGAATCAAACGACAGCGGGCATTGCCGTGAGCTTTGAACCGGCTGTCGCTCCTTTTCGAGAACGTGCTGCCGGGCCAGAAGGTCCAGCCGTATTTGATCGCCATGGTGGAACGGGGGAGACCTCAACATCGCTATATAATATGCCTTCGCTTGTTCAGCTAGACAAAGCCGTTCCGGCAGTATTGACATTGCCTCCTCATATGCAGGCTATGTTGCCACAAGTGAATGCGGGAGACCCGACAGCCAATCTTGTCTTTCTTGCGGAAGGATTGAAGGCGAAGGAAACCGGAAAGAAGACGTCATCTGCTGAAATGTCATCTACCGGTGTTTGGGGCGTAAGGGACCCCAGGGAATCGACAGCAGCTCGAGGAGCGGCAACCAGCAAAAGCACCGTCGACGCGGCTGTGAAATTTATCGACCGTTGGAATGAACTTCGACCCTACAAAGCGAAGAAGTAGCATGAAGTCAAAACATTTTTCGGTTGGGTGTTGGATTGCGGTTTGCGTTGCCGTTTTTGGCTGCGCCCCGAAAAATGAAAAGCAGGTAAAAGAATCGGAGCGCATCGGATTTACCCTCCAGCGCACCTTGCCGCATGACACGAAGTCATTTACTCAGGGATTGTTGATTCATCAGGGCCAACTGTATGAGAGCACCGGCCAGGAGCAGTCATGGATCGGTGTGGTGGATATTCAGACCGGGGCTCCGGAGAAGAAGGTGGTACTGGATGACATGTACTTCGGTGAAGGCATCACGATTCTGAATAATAAAGTGTATCAGCTAACCTGGAAGAATAAAGCAGGATTCATTTATTCCTTTCCATCGTTTCAAAAGATAGGAGAATTTACCTATCCCGGCGAGGGGTGGGGGTTGACAACGGATGGTCGGTATCTGATCATGAGCAATGGAACGGACCAGCTCTCCTTTATTGATTCAGTAACCATGAAATCAGTGCGTAGTGTGTCTGTGGTATTTGACGGGCAACCCGTTGGTAAACTGAATGAACTGGAATATGCGAATGGATTTGTTTATGCCAACGTTTGGCAGACTGACCTGATTGCAAAGATTGATCCCCGTACGGGGATAGTCCAGGGCTTTCTTGATCTTTCCACCCTGGCACAACAGGCCCGGTCACTAAATCCTCAGGCGGACGTGATGAATGGTATCGCCTGGCATTCGACAACCAAGACCATGCTGGTCACCGGAAAATACTGGCCATTTATTTTCATCCTGAAGCTGAAGGATTCCAAGCCGGGCACTTAATCCTGGATTGCCAGACCTAACAAATTGAAGCAGCTGACTGAACACCGGTCTTTATTGTATATTAAGCCTGCTATCGCAAACCTGGTATGAACAAATTCTTTGTTTATATTCTTGTCCTTTTTTTCTGCTGTGTAGCAGTTCATAGCCATGCCTGGGTCTACCCGGAGCACAGGCGGATTTTGCTTCAGGCCATACAAAATCTTAGCCCTGAGCAACGGAAGGTTTTAGATGACCTTTGGGCTAGTGCCCGTGTTGGGTATGAAGGAAGGCTTACGGAATCTATCATTGACATTAATCAAGGTGTGCATCCAACACACATCGATTATGCGGCGTGGGCCGGCATTTCAGGCGACCATAGCTGCTCGCCAAAAAACATGCTGGATATTGTGTTGAAAAGTGGGTGGATTTTGAATGTGGCGCATATCGCTGCTCAACTTGAAATTGATATCAAGGCGTCGAAGAACCGGAGTCAGCATATTAATGCCATTCGCAATTCGGATATCCGGCTGCAGCGTGCTGACGATGACTACGCGACTCGCGCCGGATCCAACAACGTGCACTTTCTGATGGCCAGACCCGATGTAGGAACAACCGGGCTGGAGTATTTCTCCATCACGCACACTGCAGATTCAGCACTCAATGCATTGGGTATGTATTCCTGGTTTCACACCAGTGCCTTGTATAAGGCAGCGCGTGCTAGTGAATCCGGCATATCTGCTTCAGAGAAATCAGGGCTCGCCCTCGCCGCCCTGGCTGACGAAGCCTTTGCCTTGCATTTCCTGGAGGATGTGTTTGCCTCGGGCCACACCGCGGGCACCTGGGGGCCGGCAGCCGTGAGAAAGGGAACACATGACTACTACAACGAAAAAGGTTTGGAAATCGCAACCTGGGATCATGAACGTGCGGTTATTCTCGGTGATGCCTATATAACCCCCAAGGATGCTGCATTTGCGGCCATCAGCGTTACCAAGAGCGTGAATCAATTGATCATGGCGGCAACAGGGAAAATGAAAGTACGTTATGAAGGTGACGTCACAAGCCGTGAGATTCTTGCGGATACGTTCAATGTCTGCAAGAACAATTACCAACTGAGCCGCTCACGGACCGATACGCTTAACACGAAGCGTGAAATGCTCACCTACCTGCCAGACGTATTGCGGCATACGCCAATACCTGGACTTGCCAATGGCAAAGGAGAGATTCCTAGATTCCGATCAGAATTGGGAATGTTCTATGGTGTATCAAGTTCCATCAACGGGGCGCATGCGTTTGGTGGCTTTGGAAATACGCAGACCAACCAGGGATTTGTCGGTGGCCTTGAGGCGAACCTTCGTTTTGGTCTTGGTCTGGATGGCGTACTCAACGAGGCTGGTGATGGACTTGTTTTCGTCCAGTTGGGATTGCGACAGGATGCTTCATCATCGCACACGTTCAATGGAGATGATTCTTCAGCTCCTGCTGGCGCTGTAACCGCTGCCATTCCCGGTCGTGCAGCATGGGACTTGCGGTTCCGGTTTCCATATTGGCTGTTGCCGGGTGACCTTTTGTTTGCTGCGCCCATCGTCTACCTCATCTCACCAAAGACAGCACAAAAAATGGGCGTGGCTGCTGTCAACGGAGGCGCGATTCC
>JANNAZ010000184.1:0-5777 GCA_031384895.1 Cyclobacteriaceae bacterium
GTCATGGCCACGTTGTCGACGATCGGCGCCGTCAGCGCGCCGCCCTGGGTCCGACGATCCGACGGAACGAACGCGAGGTACCGTCGCCGATCAAGGATCGACAACGGTCGGAGGTCATCCTTGTCGTCCCGGTCCACTGAATTTTCGAAGGGTTACGCGTCCGAGCGGGTGGAGATGAAATCGGTGACGGATTTGTTAGGCGACCTCGAAGCGATCGTGGAAATCATCCGCATTCGGAAGTTCGACAAAGACCTCACCGCCGATTCACGGTACGCGATTCTCGTGCTGACCAAGGGCGCCGCTGTTCCCAAGGTCACCATGCTGGACAACGGGAGTCAGCTGGAAACGAAGTTTGCGAAGTTTTACAAGAATGCGATTCTCCAGCATATCCCCGACGAATTCTCATACATCCAGTTCTGGTCGCAGCTTGATCCGCTGTTGGCAGGCAAGAAGACACTTTATCTTTCTCCCGACGGCGTGTTCACCCAGATCAACGTAAACACCATCCGCAAACCTGGAGGCGATTATGTCGGCAACCGCTATGATGTGGTGACGTTTGGAAATTCCAAGGACCTGATGGCCGCGAAGGTGAAAAAGCCAGCGTCTGCCAAGGCGGCGTTCTTGTTGGGGTTCCCAGAATTTGGCGGAGCAGCCCCTGCGCTACCCGGCACGAAGGCGGAGATCGCCGCGGTAGCGACTGTTTTGAAAACGGCTGGTTACAAAGTAAGTCAGAAGATTGAAGTGGAAGCGACGGAAGCGAGCATCAAAGAGCTCAGCGGACCCTCACTCGTGCACATCGCTACGCACGGCTACTTCCTTCCCGATGCGGAAGCGGATGCCATGGGTGTGGACTCCGATCATTCGAAGAAAAATCCGCTGCTCCGTTCCGGTCTGATCCTCGCGGGCGCTCCCGATCCCGCGAAGGAAGAGCGGAAGCCCGATCTCGAAAGCAACGACAACGGCGTGCTGACGGCCTATGAAGCGATGAACCTCAACCTGGAGGGAACGGACCTGATTGTATTGAGTGCCTGTGAAACGGGCCTTGGCGAAGTGCGTGCAGGGGAGGGTGTCTACGGCTTGCAGCGGGCGTTTCAAGTCGCTGGCGCGAAGGCACTCCTGATGAGTTTGTGGAAAGTGGATGATACGGCCACGCAGCTATTGATGACAAGTTTTTATACCAACTGGAGCAAGGGTGGGAGCAAACTGAAAGCGTTCAAGCAAGCGCAGGCGCAACTGATGGCGAATCCGAAGTACAAAGATCCATACTTTTGGGGAGCGTTTATAATGCTGGGGATGTAACTGGGCCTGCCTGCCGTAGCGTTTCGCGTAGGCAGGGGGCGTTTGTGATGACGGGAATGTGAGTGGGCATTCGGAGATTGTCGGCTGCGCTGATAGTGACTATTTGTACAGATTGACGAACTTATCGCATTGGATTAAGGATATATCGGAGACAAAAGCTCCGATATACAGACGTTATGCCCAATGCCGCGTGGACAGATTCTGTGCTTCGAACATTGGCACATTTGCTTGCCGCGCCATGCCGACGCAAATCCAAAGCAAGCAAAAGAGCCAAGCTTAGCAGATCGATATGAAAGAGTATATTTTTGGCAAATCAAAAGGAGACAAGAATATTAATGATTGTAAGTACGAAATTGAATTGAAGCACAGGGACTCCATTAAAAATGAATATATCTCAATAATTAATGGTCAGGGAGCATATGTAGCAAGACTTGAAACAAGAGTGATTTAAATGCGCAGCGTCACCAATGTTAAACTCAATCCTTTCGAAAACCACACCAATGCCAGTGTCGCTCATGCCAACAGCTAACTTGGAGGTTATTGCAAAAAACAAACAGAAGTAATGAATAAATTTTCAGTAGAGTATCCAGAATATCACATCGCCGGACTTTTGCAGAAGGACTTTTCTAAAGGAAACAATTTTTCAGTAAGTATTCCTTTAAGCAGACAACAAAAGTATTACGACCTTTTGTTGCATAATGCAAATAACAGAAAATGCCTAACTGTTCAGGTAAAATCTTCAAGAACGTATGTTCATACTGAAACGGACGAAAAAGCTTTAACTGCCTATAATTACTATTCATGGTTAAACAATTTCCAAACAGTTAATTCCTACACAGACTTCTATTTTATCTTCATTTCGTTTCCGCTTTTTGACAGCACTACTTTCAGACCGAAGACTGCACTCGGAATTAAAATCTTAGTTTTTGATAATTCTGAAATGACCTCACTACTTTCAAATGTTAAAACAAAAAAAGGAACTACTGATAGATTTTTTGGATTTGGATTTAATATTGACGACCAAAGAATATTTGGAACTAGAGGTTTTTTGCAAAACCCAAGACAGGAATTCACAAACAATTTATACGAAAACAAAATGTCTATAATAAGACAAGCAATCGCTTAATTTATGGAAGAGATTACTCCCGAAATGAATTATCGTTTTACTATTGTTGAAGCGATTGATTTTTTGAATCAAACGAAAAAGGAATTATTTATTAAGTTAGTGAATATTGCAATGGCTAATGAATACAGTGATTTTGAGGGTGACGAAATGCCTGTTGATATTTCCTATTTTCAAAATTGCGATGACCAAAATGCTCAAGCATTAATAAAGCAATTCAAAGCAATTCAGGACACGATTGACTATTTGATGAATGTAAATAATATTAATGACGATGATCTCGGAATTAAGGTCACCGAAATTTGAAACTGATTTCTTCGTCGCGAGAGTAGAACGACCGATAACATTGAGATTAAAAGAAATAAGAAAAAGAAGGGCTTTGTTCGGTAATCAATTAATAAAATAGAGTGTGCTGTAAAAACCACACCAATGCCAGTGCCGCACATGCCAACACACATCCAAAGCACTGTCATCCGTGTGGTCAAGAGTTCCCAAGCGCGGCACAGGGCATAACACTGTACATATGCAATAGCGGGGTTCGCACTTGAGATGGAGAGTTTTTTCTTAATTTCGTTTACCCACGTGGGACAGCACGCAGCTGGTCGGGACTTGGCATGCTTCGCATTACCAAGCCCTCCTATCCCCGCTACTGCATATGTACTCACGTTGGCAGCAAGCCCAAAAGAAAGATTACCCTATGAAACTCGTTGAATTAGAAGAATGGTTCAAAGATCTACGGGACATAATTCTTGATCTGAATATTTGCGTCAACAATGGGATTAGAATTTCAACAAACGAATACGAAAACGAGGACAAAGTAAAACAGTCCGGCTTTTTTTATCACACTCAATTTCAACAAGCATTTATCATCGCGATTCAGTTGTGCAAGATTCTTCACAACAACCCAAATCAGAAAAGGAATATTCACAAACTATTCAAAGACCTTGAATCTGGGATTCATGATGAACTTTTACTGGAGAAGCTTAATAGAACATCTAGTAATCAAAAAACAATCAAGGATGAACTACTCACGGAAATCAAAGTAATTCAGAAAACTATAGAAAATAGGCAGGATTTAATAGAAGAGGTTGTCGAAGTAAGGGATAAAGCCTACGCGCATATTGATCCAACAAGAAAAGCCATCGGACCATCATTGCTACAGTATCAAGAACTGATTGATCTATGCTCTTCGATTTACAACAGCCTGAGCAGCAAGATATTTGGTTCTCCTGTATCTAAATTTAAACACACAGTTGACTGGAACATTGACCCAGTACTGCTAAGAGCTTCGAAAGCTTATACGCATATGATTAATCAAAGGAAAAGAAAAAAGTAGTGAGAGCTAATTTGGGCCAGCTGCCAACAACGTGTATGACGTCATGGTGGGGATTCGCAGCAAAATCAAAATCGTTATCTTCGTTTCAAGTATCGGTGAGGTGGGACAGAACACACTGGTCGGGACCTGTCATGCTGCGCATTTACCAGGCCCTCCTACTCCCCACCACGCCGCATACACCAGCGTTGGTGGCAATGTGGCCGGACAAAAATTCCAGCTAATGGGTGACACTCTACTAACAAAGATTTCCCACTGGGACAAGTGAACGCTTCGTGACAACCTGGACTTTAAGAAAAGAAAATTAACCTTGGACAAATGAGAAAAGTAATGGCCGACCCTTCGCATTTTTCAAAAGATTCGTCTCCGAATTTCCCCTCGCATTTGGCACATGCCATTGCCCCACATCCCACCCACATCCAAAGCAATGGCAAGAGCCAAATCCCACCGCACCAGAGACAGGTATACTTTAAAAACCAATCGAATTTTGCGTATTTTGACAGTTAATAGCCTAGCTCCGTAGCATGGTTAATATTCACAGTTAAACCTCTGAAAACAATTGACAGTGTTGGGTTTCCCTTTTTGTTAATAATAAGTCAGATTTCCCATTAGCCATTTCTCTAATTTTGTTTTACTTTACGAGAGACAGAATTGACAGCAATACAATCAAAATATCAATGACCACAGTAGGCACAGACACGATAAAATATACTTTCTCAGGACACGATTCCTTCCAGTGCCGCCAACTTTGGCTCAAAAAGGGCTACGACTACATTCAATCCAAAAAATCTTTCAATGACGAGGATGCTGTTGTGAAGTTGGGAGTTGGTAAAAACATGGTTTCTGCCATTCGCTACTGGATGAAAGCGTTCAACGTCATTGACGGCAAAGACAAGCCGACAGAGTTCGGAACAAAACTTTTTGACAATGACGGCTACGACCCGTTTCTTGAAGACGATGCAAGTTTGTGGTTGCTGCATTACCAACTAATCAAGACAGGTCTTGCTTCAACTTACAGCATCATCTTTAACGAGTTCAGGAAAGAAAAACTTTTCTTCAACAAAGACACTTTCGTGAACTACTTGAAAAGGGTTCGGGAAGCAGAAAACAATTTCACCTTCAATGACAACACAGTTGCAGACGATTTCATTGTGTTTGTGAAAATGTATCAGAACAGCGAAGGCAGCAAAGATGTTGAGGACAGTTTTTCGGGAATACTTTCTGAAATTGAATTGCTCAAAACAATTGGCAAAGGCAAAGACGAACAATACCAAATTGAAAACAATGAAAGAGACAAACTGCCAGAGGCAGTTTTGCTCTTTTCAATTTTGGACAATCCGAGTTACGGAGATTCAATCGGTTTAAATGCTTTGGAGTATGACAACAACAGCCCAGGTTCTATTTTCTGTTTGAACCGTTCAGGACTGACAAATAAAATTTCTGAAATTGTGCATGACAACAAGCAGATAACTTTCACCGACCATGCAGGAATAAAAGAGTTACAGTTCAAAAAGAAACCAAACGCTTATTCAATCTTAGATACATACTATGGCAAATAATTTCACAACATCGGTAAACATTCTCAGAGACACTGAGAGGGATTTTCATTACATCCCAACGCCAAACGCCAAGCAAGTTGTAAGTCAGATTGTGAACGACTTCAAAAAAGGAATTCGTTCCTTCAACATCATTGGAACTTACGGCACAGGGAAATCTTCTTTTCTTTTGGCGTTAGAACAAAGTATCAGAGGAACGAAAAGATATTTTGACCCAAACTTTTTTGCCAATCCTAAAGTTGATTTTGTAAAAATTATTGGCTCATACACTTCAATCGTAGAGCAGTTTGCAGACACCTTTGAAGTTACCACAGTAAAAAACAAACCCGAAAATATTCTTTCAGAAATTTTCAATCGTTACCATTCACTTGGAAAAAAAAATAACGGAGTTTTATTCTTATTCCTTGACGAGTTCGGAAAATTTTTGGAGTAGGCATAGGATTCAAAACTTTGGTGAACCGTTGTG